>JALYRN010000529.1 GCA_030855295.1 Myxococcota bacterium
CCGCAGCACCACGTCGAGCGCGCGGCACGCGAGCGCCGTCGACTCGAGATCCCCCTCGTGATCGCGCGGGATGCCCGGCCCCGCGCGCAGCGCGAACCCGCCGTGCTCGGTCTGGCACTCGAGCAGCGCGCGCACCCCCTCGGCGAGCTGCGCGATCGGCTCCTCGTTCCACGACGTGCCGTCGAGCAGCACCAGCAGGAGCTCGGCGAGGTTCGCCGTGCGCCACTCGCCGACCCCGACCTCGAAGAGCCGCGGCACTCCCTCGATCGCGAGGCGGCGCCGGCCGATCGTCATCCGCGCCGCCATCGCCGGGCGCATCGCGCTCGCGGTGATCGCGCGCATCATGCGCGTCGCGGGGCCCGCCACCTCGGCATCGGGCACGGTGCCGAGCACGCGCGCGATCCCCTCGAGCTCCGCGAGGAGGATCGCGTTGCCGCGCTCGATCGCCTCGCGCACCGGCACGTCGACCTGCTCGCTGGTGCGCGCGCTGCCCGGCGCCGTCGTGTCGTCGGCCGGCGGATGCAGCGGATCGGCGGTGCGCACGAAGCGCTCGAGCCCCGGGATCGGATGCGTCGGCGTGCTCTTGCCGCGATAGAGCTGCGCGAACCGGCGCGGCAGCGCGACCGCCGCCGGCCACTGCATCCACTCGCCGTACGCCGACAGCGCGCCGGGCACGCTGAGCCAGTCGCCGTCCTTCGTCGCGTCCTTGACGGTGCTGCCGATCGCCTGCGCTGCGATCTTCAGGAACGCGCTTCCGAAGCTCCGGCGCCGCGGATCGGAGGCCGCGAGGATCATCATCGTGCGGCGTCGCTCGGCGTCGCTCGCGCGCAGCGTGCGGAACATCGCGCGACGCACCTCCGTCGCGCTCGCGTCCTCGCGGCGGAAGCAGTGATAGAGCGCGTTCGAGAGCAGCTCCGGGATGTAGCCGCGACGCTCGGTCGCGTACTCCGCGAGATTCGCCGAGCGCGCGAGCGCGCGCCCGTCGAGCATGCCCATCGTGATGCCGATCGCGGTCATCGGGTGCACGTGCCCGACCGCGTCGCCGACCAGCGCCATCGAGCCGCTGCCGAAGTCGGCCCGCGGGCGGAAGCGGTTCGCGGCCCAGCCGCTCGGACCGCGCTCGAGCGCCGCGCGGAACGCCGGCAGCATCGCGGGCGGCAGCACCGGGTGGAACGCGTCCCAGAGGAACGCGGGGGTGCGCGCGCGCGCGCCGAGGCTGACCGGCACGTCGAGGCAGCCGCGCACGACGTCGTCGCCGATCCGGTAGAAGAGCGCGGGCCCGGGCCCGCCGAGGATCACGTGGCCGAAGCCCTCGCGCGGCAGCTCGACCTTGCAGCCCGGCGTGTCGCGCAGCTCGACCGCCGCCATGTACGAGAGCAGCGTGCTGTTCTCGCCGAAGCCGCACGCCTGTCGCACGATCGAGCTGCGACCGTCGGCGCCCACGATGCGTCCCGCGCGCAGCTCGAAGCTGCCGCCGCCCTCGCGATCCTCGCAGCGCACCAGATCGCGCTCGATGCCGCTGACGCGCGCGAACGGGATCCACTCGACGCCCGCGGTGTCGCGCGCCGCGTCGCGGAGCGACTCGACGATCGCCGAGTGCTCGGCCGCGAGCGCCACGCCCTCGGCGTACGGCATCTCGATCGGCTCGCTTCGATCGTCGGGGCAGATCACGAAGCCGTAGCCGGAGCGCGGGTGCGCGCGATCGAGCCGGCCGAGGCGCAGCTCGTCCATCACCTCGACGGCTGTCGGATGGATCCACTCGCCCGCGAAGCGCCGCGCGCCGCGCGGGTCCGCCTCGAGCAGCGCGACGGTCGCGCCGCGACGCGCGAACGCGACGGCGGTGACGGCCCCGACGGGACCGCCGCCGACCACACAGACGTCGTATCGGGCTCGGCTGGCTCGCATTCGAATCCTCAGTACACGAAGGGGATCATCTTGAACGTCGCGCGCTTGCAGTACGCCTCCCAGAGAGAGCCGTACTTGTCGCGACAGCGCTTGTCGTCGCGCCACGCGCGGTGCACCAGCAGACAGATCAGCCAGGTCGGCAGCACGTACGGCCAGAACGACGCATCTCCGGCGAGCAGCGTGAACGACCAGTACACGGTGATCTCACCGGTGTAGTTGAGCTTGCGGCCGATGCCCCAGAAGCCCGAGACCAGGATCTTCCCGCCGATCGTCTCGGCGGGCTTGCCCCAGATCTTCGTCGCGGGATCGCGCTTGAACTCGTCCTTCTGCTGGTTCGATCCGCGGAAGATCCAGAGCCCGACCACGAACATCAGCGGCAGCAGCACGAGCGCCCAGATCGGCAGCGCCTCGGTGCGATCGATCAGGAACCAACCGGTGATCGAATACAGGAACGGAACGAACGCGTAGTCGCCCCACACCAGCATGAAGCCGAAGCGCTCCTGGACGATGTCCCACGTGTAGATCATCCCGTATTCGAACTGGAAGTAGTTGAACACGTAGACGAGCGTGAACGCCTGATAGAGCAGCATCGCCTGCGAGAGCTCGCCGTGGCGGTTCCACTGCACGTACGCGAACGACATGTTCAAGAGCGCCAGTCCGATCAGCGACGGGCGGTAGCTGAACATCTTCACGTCGACGCCGCCGCCGACGGACCGGAGCCACGTCGGGTTGAGCTCGACGCCGTACCAGAGATCCTTGATCAGCCCCTCGCGGACTGCGTCCTCGCGATTGCGCCCGCCGAAATAGAGCGCGGCCGTCATCGCGATCGACAGCACGTTCGCCGCGACGAAGAGCGCCCAGAAGTGCCGGTGCAGGATCGCGAGATCGACGAACCCGGCGAAGGTGCCGATCCCGACGATGCCGATCGTGATCAGGAAGAGCGCGAGCCCGTTCAGCTTGTACGGGATGCGTGTTCCGTCGGCGAGCGGCGCGCCCGGCCGGATGGGCCCGGGCACGACGATCGAGCCGACGAACAGATAGAGCACGAACCCCAGCACCAGGACGGCGCCGAGGAGGAGGTTGGTCGGATCGGTGATCGGGAGCGGAGTGTCCATGTCGAGATCGGCTCAGAGGTGGATTCGCGCCGGCGCAGGCAGCGGCTGCTCGCGGAACCGCGCGCGCTCGGCGCGCCGCGACTCGTACAGACCGAGCGCCCAGACCGGGAAGTAGCGGCGGTAGAGCGCGTAATCGAGGAGCGCAGTGCCGAAGAAGATCCCCTCGGGATCCTGCTTGGCCCAGGTGCCGTCCGGCTCCTGCTTCGCGATCAGCCACTGCGCCGCGCGCTCGACCGCTGCGAAGTCGGGATCGCGCGCCTCGAGCAGCGCGGTGATCGCCCACGCGGTCTGCACGACCTGCCCCTCTTCGTGATCGACGTAGCGACCGACGCTGACGCTCGAGCGGTGCTCGCCCCACGCGCCGTCGGGTCGCTGGCGGAGCGCGAGGAAGCTGCACGCGCGACGGATCTGCGGATCGTGCGGCGGTACCCCGCCCGCGAGCAGACCGCGGACGCCAAACATGGTGCCGTAGATGAAGTGGATGCCCCACATCCCCGGCCACGAGCCGTCGGGGCGCTGCGAGCGTCGCAGCAGCGTCACGCCCCGCGCGACCGACGCGCGGACCTCGGCTGCGAGCGGGCTCTCTGACCAGCGGTGGGCGAACGCCGCGAGCGCAGTCACGCACGACGCGGTGCACTCGACGTACGACTTCTCGGTCATCGACTCGCCGAACATCTCGGCGGGGTTGATCCACTCGAGCGACACGTCGATGCGGCGCGGCTCGTAGCTGCCGAAGCCGCCGTCGGTGTTCTGGCAACGCAGCACGAAGCGCGCGGCCTGCTCCATCTCCTCGTACGCCGGCTCCGTCGCCGGCGACTCGATGCGCGCGAGCATCGCCTCCGCCGTGCAGTCGCTCACCGGCCAGCCGTGCCACACGCCCGCGAAGCAGTAGCCGCCGGTCGGATCGATGCGGTCGTGGTCGCGCTCGCGCCCGGTGCCGTGGCGGATCTGCTGCGTCACCAGGAACGCGTCGGCGCCGCGGAGCGCGGCGGCGGCGGCGGGCGCGTGAGGCGCCACAGCCGCAAGCGACTGTGCCGCGAAGCTGGTGTCCCAGGTCGCGCTGCGCGCGCCGGTCACGCGCGCGCCGTCCTTCTCGTCGTCCCAGATCCACCCCTCGAAGCGCTCACCCGCGATCGCGAGATCGGGATCGTTCGGATCCGCGATGTGCAGCGCGAGCTGATCGAGCAGCCCGCTCACCGGCGAGATGCAGGTGTGGTTGGTCGAGCGCAGCTCGTAGCGGATCTGCTCGCGCAGCTCGGCGAGCACCGGTGCTCGGTTCTCGCGCGTCTGCATGCGGTCGAGCACGCCGAGGAAGCGGTAGCCGAGCTTGAGCGGCGTCGTCCACGGCGTGTGGATCTCCGCGTCGCGCAGCGTCTCGCGCGCTGCGACGAAGTCGACCTTGTCGTACCCGCCGGGGAAGAGCTCGTCGCGGATCGCGAGGATGCGCGGCGTGATCGCGCTCTGCCACTTCTCGCCGTAGAGCACGCCCATCCCCAGGTAGATAAGGCGCGTGTGGCAGTAGTAGCGGCTCGGGTGGATCGGCAGCCAGCGCGGGGCGCGCCACGCCTCGGGCAGCACGGCGCTGACGCCCTGCCACTCGTAGAGCCCGACGACCGCGAGCCAGAGCTTGCCCCACGTCGGCACCGCCACCGCGCCGCCCTCGCGGCGGATGAAGTCGTGCGCGCCCGCGATCAGCGGATCGTCCTTCGCGAGCCCGAGCAGCCGGCACGCGACGTAGACCAGCACCGTCACGAAGAGGTACGGCTCGCTCAGCTCGTGCAGCCCCCACGTGCCCGCCGCACCGTTCGGGCCGTCTCCCGAGAGCCGCGTGCGCTCGAAGTGCAGCAGCAGCCTCGCCCGTCGCTCCGCCGAGAGCGGCCGACCCATCGCGTGCCACGCCAGCACGTACTGCGCGGCGAGCATCGGGCACCACACCACCTCGCCCTCGAACGATCCGTCGGCCGCCTGCTCGGCGATCAGCGCCTCGGTGCCGCGGCGCAGCGCCGTCAGCGCGGAGGTCTCCTCGCTGCCGCTCGCGCGCGGCAGGCCGACGACCTCGGCCTTCGCGCTCGAGGCC
>JALYRN010000530.1 GCA_030855295.1 Myxococcota bacterium
GGAGAACGCGAAGCACTGAACCCTCGACCGACGACCAGCGTCGCTCCGCTCCGACAGTGATCACGATGCCCGATCGGCATGATCACGACGGCGCGTCCCGAGTGATCACGATCGGCGAAATGCGCACCCGACACGCCGTCGGCGCGGACCGTGAGGCCGCCCGAGCGCACCAGCAGCGTGTCGATCGCGACCTGCTCGGCCTGGACGCACCCTCCGGTGGCGCTGCTGCGGATGCGCAGCCGGCTCATGGACGCCGCACCCTCGAGGTGGATCTCGCCCACGTCGATGCAGAGCCGGGTGGTGCGGACCCGCGCGGCCTCGAGCACCAGGTCGAACGTGTCGTCCCGCTGCGCGAAGGAGCCGGCGACCTCCTCGAGACGTGCGTCGCCCTCCTCGGCGATGACCACACTGCCGAATGCGAGCCGCAGCATGTCGAGATCGACGACCGACACCTCGAGCCCATCGAGACGCACGGACCCCGGCCCCTGCTCGAGAGCGCCGCGCAGCCCCTTCACGCCCCGCAAGCGCGCCTGATGTCCGCCCGCGGCGGACGGTAGATCGAGCTCGAGCCCCGTCAGATCCATCCCGTTCAGCGCCAGCCGCAATCCGATCGCCTCCCCGCCGGCGCGTCCGCGCCCGCCGTCCGCCGTGTGCCCGCGCGAGCCGGCCTCGCCGGACGTCGTGCTCGACCACTCATCCACTCATAGGCACCCGCCGCGTCGGGCCCAAGCGCTCGCCGCTCCGCGCGCTCGAGCGCGGCCGCCACCGCGCGCTCGCGCGCGGCTCGCATCAGCGGCGTCGATCCTCGACGTGCATCACTTCGAGAGACTGCGCGTCCTCGTCGCGCTTCGCGCGGCCGAGGAGACCGATGACGAGATCGGTCGATCCCGGCTTCGCCTCGTCGGGCAGCACGAGCGTCAGGATGTCGGAGTGGTGGCCCGTCACCGCCCAGCCTCGATCGCCGTCGAGGACGATCGTTCCGAAGTCGCCCGCCGGCGAGCCGGCGTGGACTGGGCCCCACTCCTTCAGCAGGTCGCGCGCCGCGGCCGCGAGATCGACGCCATGCGCAGGGTCCACGAAGATCACGATCGTCCCGCGCGCGAAGACCACGAACGACTTGTCGCCGCCTTGCAGCACGGCGCGCATCGTCTCGGCGTAGCTCACCGCGATTCTCCTTCGGCGCGCAGCTGCGTGCGCGCCTCCATCAAGGCGAAGCCGAGAAGGTTCTTCCCGCGCCACTCACGTGGATCGCGCGCGCGCTCGTTCGATGCGCCCATACCGATGCCCCAGATGCGATCGCGTGGGCTCGCCTCGACGAGCACCCGATCGCCGGTGGCGAGCAGGAACGATCGGAGCGGCTCGCTCTGCCCGAACTTGTGCACGTTCCCTTCCACCACCTGCGGAAGCCGGTGCGCGTCCCAGCGATCGGTGTCGAAGCCGCGCACCGCGCGGCCGAGCGCCTTCACCTCGCGGGGATCCGTCGACGCGAGGATGCGCGCGAGCGCGTCGTCGTCGCCGAAGAGCCGCGCCTTGGCCGCCATCATCCAGTGCTCGGCGGTCGCGTACGTGACGCCGTCGACGGTGAACGGCGCTGGGTACCACTGCGAGAGGCAGGTCGCGTCGATCACGCGGGGGACCTTCGGCGTGTGCCCCCAGAACAAGAGGTACTCGAACTCTTCGCCGGCGGAGACAGCGTCGCAGAGCGATCGGAGGTCCATCGTCGAGTGACTCTGGAGGCGCCGGCGCGAGCGGTCGAGCAAGAAGCTCGGCGCGACGCTCATCACATCGCCCTCCGACGCGATCTCCCTCCGCAGCGCGCGCTCGGAACGACACGACCATGTCGTCGACGCGTTCGTCGCAATCGCAGCGGTCGAGATGGGAGGCCGCTCAGGATCACGATGCACTCGTCGGCGTCGCGCACATCGGTGGCTCGGAGCGAGGTACGCTCGCCGGGTGGCGGGTCGGACGGCGGAGGTCGGATGAGCTGGCGAATTGCGGCGCTCGCGATCGTGCTCGCGCTCCCAGGGTGCGGGGCGACTCGACGCGCGCCCTTGCTGGGTGTCGGGCCCTACGTGACGCGTGACGGCTTGGTGCTCGATCGCGTTCTCACCGCGGCACAGGAGGCAGGCTATCTGCCGCGCGAGATCGACGAGGCTCACGGGCGGTTCGAGGTGATCGCGCGCTCGGATCTGCGCGGACGAGCTCGCTTCCTGGTGCAGTGCACGGCCGACGGCTGGATCGTGGTGCTCCCCGAGGGGCCCGCGATCGAGCGCGAGCCCGACCACGTGACGATCCCCGGGCACTTGCTCGCCGAGTACCAGGCGCTGGTGCTCGCGCTCGAGAGCGGCGTGGCGGTGCGGCCCCGATGATCCGCTTCGCTGCGGCCGCGCTGCTGCTCGCTTGGGCGCCGTCGATCGCGTCGGCGCAGGAGTGCGCGGAGGGTCGGGCGCGCATCGACGGACGCTGCTGCTGGCCAGCGCAGACGTGGTCCGCGGAGCGCGCGCGGTGCGAGGGCGCGCCGCGCTGTCCCGAGGCGCTGGTCGAGCACGGCGAGACGTGCGTCGCGGCTGCGCTCGGCCCTTCTTCGGGCGGCGCGCCGGCCGCGCTGGATCAGGACGCAGCGGCGCAGGTCGATCTCGCGGGAGCGCCGGTGCCGCCGGTCTATCGCGCGTCGCTGCGCGCCCACTGGCCCGAGCTGGAGGAGCTCGGGATCACGGAGCTCGCCCGCCCGGTGCCCGTGCGCGGCGAGGACGAGGGCCTGATCGTCGCGTCGCTGGTGGTGTTCGACGTCGGCTGGGCCCTCGGATTGTTGATCGCTTTCATCGACGAAGCCGGCGGCGGCGGCTGCGCGGCCTTCGGTGGAGGCATGCGCGGCTCCTGCAACTCGTGGCCGTTCGCGCTGCTTCCGATCGCGGGCGGCATCACGTCGGGCATGACCAACTTCTCGGGCGGCTTCCGCCAGCAGTTCGTCTGGGGCATCGCGCTCGGAACGCCGTCGGTGATCCTGCAGACGGCAGGCTTGATCATGCTGGGGATCGCGCTCGGCAACGAGACCAGCGAGATCGGCTACCAGCGGCTCGCGGACGAGCCTCGCCGCGCGGGCGTCACGCTCACTCCGGGCGCGCCCGGAGCCGACGTGGGCCTCGGCGTCGACGTCGTCTTCTGAGCGGCCTCGCTCGGTCACGCCGACAGTGTCTGGCCGATCCGTTCGAGGAGCCCGCGATCTCGAATGACCTCCTGGTAGCCCGGGATGGCGCCCACCCAACGGCCGAGCCGCGGGTTCGGGGCGTCCGTCAGGTACAGCGTCGGCAAGCCCATCAGCGCCGGCCCGTCCATCCCGGCGGTCGTGACGCCGACCTGGAACGCGACCCCGTGCGCCCGCCGAAGGTGCTCGAAGAGCTGCAGCTGCGCGCGGCGCATGTCGACGCTCTGGAAGAGCGGCAATCGCCAGAAGAGCGTCATGTCGAGCACACCGTCGATCGGCGCGTCCACCGCGTCGCCGATGAGGATCGGGCGAAGCCCACGCTGCGATGCCAGTCGGCAGAGGGCCTCGAGCTCGTCGCGGGTCGAGTTCCGACCCGGGTGGTGCGCCCCGTGTCGGACCCAGACGAGCACCTTGCGTGCGGTCCGCGGAGTGTCGGCGAGGACGACGTCGGCCCACGCGGCGATCGCGGCGGGGATGCACCCCGCTCCGAGGAACGCGGTCCTGAGCCTCGCCTGGGCGTCCTCCGGCGAGTCCACGAACGCGCGGGCGATCATCGCCGGCAACGCCTTGTTGGCGCACGGCCTCGACCGGTACGGGACGAGCCGACCCCGGAGGCCGGCGTCGCCCAGGAAGCGCTCGGCGGCCGCGGTCTGCGGCTGTCCGGGCTCGATCTGGATCTCGATGTTCGCCAGGACGCCGGCGGCTGCCACGTACCACCCCTCGCCGAACGAGAACTTCGGGTCGGTGTGGAACGTGTACGCGCGATTGCGTTGCCGCACGATCCGGCGTGCGTCCTGGGCCGCTGCGGCCGCTTCTCGAGCGGCCTGGCTGGCGCGAGGGTCGCCGAGCAGCGAGGCGAGCGCGATCGCGTCGCGCGCCGACACTTCGGCGCCACTCACGATCTCCTCGATGCGCCCCCACCCTTGCTCGCACTCCTCGGCCGTGGGCGCGCGCTGCGCGCTCTGCGACAGCTGGCCCGCGCCATGGCGAGCGTCCTCTGCGCGCGCAGCGTGCGCCCGCACCCGCGTCAGCCGAGCCGCCGCGAGCGTGCTCGGGTCGACGTCGTCCTGGACGGCCCGCGCGAGCACCTCATCCGTCAGCGCGAGAGCACGCTCGAGGAGCTCGCGATGCCGCGCCCGAGCGCCGGGCAGGTGGAGCGCGTGTCGCTGCGCGAGAGCCTGCGCGAGAGCTTCGGACGCCGCGTGCTCCGCTCGGTCTCCCACGGGCAGTGGTATATCGGACGCTGCGAGCGCGGCCAACGAACGGGTCACTTCGACCCACGTCCACGAAGCCACTTCTCTTCTCGTTCGCGTTCACCGCCGGCTGCGGGGCATCGCCGCTGAGGTCCGGCCGTGACGCTGCTCGTCGCGCTCGATCACGGAGTGGCCATCGGGCGGGCGGCGCCGGGGGTGTTCGCGCGCGTGCGCACTGGTGGCTCGGGCGCGCGCAAGAAGAAGCGGCGCGCGAGCCGATGAGCTCGCCCCGGCGGCGGCGCGCGAAGGTCTTCTACACGACCGCGGCGGAGCGAGATCTCGAGGACATCGCCGCCTACACGCTCGAGGTGTGGGGCGCCGGGCAGCGCGAGCGCTACCTCGAGATGCTCGAACGGACCTGCGAGCACATCATCCCGGAGCATCGCCGCTTCGGGCGCGAGGTCGCGGAGCGTCCCGGCATCTTCCGGTGGCGCGCCGAGATGGCGAGGCCGATCGCCTCGCCGGCCCGCGGCGTGCAGCAACCTCGCCGCGCTCGTCGACGAGCCGCGCGCGCTCGAGCTGTCCCAGCGCGCCTGCGACGCGGAGTACCAGGGCGGCTGCTACAACCTCGCGTTCCTCCTGGCGGAGGGCAGCGCCGCGGTCCGCGACGAGCCGCGCGCGCGCGCGCTCTACGAC
>JALYRN010000531.1 GCA_030855295.1 Myxococcota bacterium
CGAGACCGTCGCTGCCGCCGACGACGACGACGAGGAGCCCGCGACCGTCCGCATGACGCAGACCTCCCGCCGGCTCGATCCCACGCCGATCGCCGGGCCGCCGCGCCTCGTCCGCTTCGCGCCCGATCCCGCCAACGTCCGCATCGGCATCGACGGCGCGCCCGCGCGCACCTTCACCACGAGCTTCCGCGAGATCGAGCTCCCGCCGGGCCGCCACCGCTTCGTGATCGAGCCGCTCGATCGCTGCTGCCGCACCGCCTCGTTCGACGAGCTGATCCCGCCCGGCGAAGGCCAGTACGTCCTGCGCCACCGGCTCGAGAGCGAGCCCGCGATCCTCATCCTTCGCAGCAACATCCCGGCGGACGTCCGCGTCGGCACCGCCACCGGCCGCGCGAACGGCCCGATCCGCGTCGTGATCGCGTCCGCCGAGCGGCGCGAAATGCTCACGTACACCGTGACAGCGCCGGGGCACCGCGAGTATAGAGGCCAGGTGCAACTGGCCGCCGGCGCGACGACGGAAGAGCTCGTCACCCTCCAGGCGGAGGAGCCCGCGCCGGAATGAGGCTCGCGGCGAGCAGCGCGGTCGCGCTCGCCGCGCTCGTCCTGCTCGCGCCCGCGCTGGCCCGCGCGGGCGACATCGAGGACTTCGAGATCGCCCGCACAGCGTACGAGTCGGGCGACTACGAGCGCGCCGTCATCTACTTCGAGCAGCTGGTCGGCGGCGAGTCGCCCCGACTCGAGAGCCCCGCCCTCGTGACCGAGGCCCGCAAGTACCTCGGCGCTTCGTACCTCTTCGTCGGCCGGCGAGACGCCGCCCGCGACCAGTTCGAGCGCCTCCTGCGCGCCGAGCCCACGTACGTGCTCGACCCGCTGCGCTTCCCGGTCGACGTCCAGGAGCTCTTCGAATCGGTGCGCGAGCGCCTCGAATTCGAGCGCCGGGAGGCCGATGCCCGCGCCCGGCTCGAGGCCCGCGCGGCCCGTGCCGACGCCCGCGCGCGCGATCTGGTCCGATTCGCCGAGGAGGAAGTCAGCCTCGAGCTGCCGAACTCCCGCTGGCTCGCCCTCGTGCCCTTCGGCGTCGGCCAATTCCAGAACGGGAACGACGAGCTGGGCTGGGCGTTCCTGGTGACCGAGGTGCTCCTCGCCGGCACGGCCGTCGCCGCGCAGATCTGGTGGCAGGAGGTCAACGCGTTCGTGGTGCGCGCGCTGGACGACAACCCACTGACGCTCGTCTCCGGCGCGAACCAGCAGCTGGAGATCGCCTTCGCGATGCACTGGACGGCGGTCGCCGCGTTCGCCGCGGTCACGGTCGGCGGCATCATCGAGGCACAGGTGGACTTCGTACCCACCCGCGTCGTGACGGAACGCCGCACCGTGCCCGGCGAGCTGCGCGAGGGCGCCGACGATCCCGCGGAGCCCACGACGGAAGCCGTCTCCGACCTGCGCTTCGGCGTCGGCCTCGGCGGCGCTTCGCTCTCGTTTCGGTTCTGAGGACGCCCTCAGGGAGCGCGTGTGATCCACTTTTCGCGCGTTGTTCCTTGACAGTCCTCGGCGCCAAAGTAATCTTCCCGCCTCCCGCAGCCAGGGATGGGTATTTGTGCCTGTTTTTCAGGCCCGAGCCCGTCCCGTGGAAGCGAGACACCCCGTCGGTGCCGTTCGTCTCGAACGCCCGAAGCGGTGAAGTCTCCCGAATCTAGAGAACCGATGCCGACCATCAACCAGCTCGTCCGGAAGGGACGCGAGAAGGTGCGCCACAAGACGGCGTCCCCCGCGCTCCAGTCGTGTCCTCAGAAGCGTGGCGTCTGCACGCGCGTCTACACCACGACCCCGAAGAAGCCGAACTCGGCGCTCCGCAAGGTCGCGCGCGTTCGTCTCTCCAACGGCATCGAGGTCACGACCTACATCCCGGGCGAGGGCCACAACCTGCAGGAGCACTCGGTCGTGCTCATCCGCGGTGGCCGCGTGAAGGATCTCCCGGGTGTCCGCTACCACGTCGTCCGTGGCGCGCTCGACGCGTCGGGCGCCGCGGGCCCCTCGAACACGAACAAGGCGAACCGCCAGCAGGGTCGCTCGAAGTACGGCGTCAAGCGCCCGAAGTCCTGAAGGCCGAGAGGTAGAACGCCATGCCGCGCCGCCGAGAAGTCCCCAAGCGCAAGATCCTTCCCGATCCGAAGTACCACGATCGGATGGTTGCGAAGTTCTGCAACGTCGTCATGAAGGAGGGCAAGAAGTCCACCGCCGAGGGCATCGTCTACGGCGCCTTCGACGTGATCGGCAATCGCTACAAGGAGGACCCGATCGAGGTCTTCCGCAAGGCGCTCGACACGGTGAAGCCGAAGGTCGAGGTCAAGAGCCGCCGCGTCGGTGGCGCGACGTACCAGGTTCCCGTCGAGGTCCGCCCGGAGCGCCGTGTCGCGCTCGGGATGCGCTGGCTCGTCGACTACGCGCGTTCGCGCGGCGAGAAGACGATGGTCGAGCGCCTCGCGGCCGAGCTCAAGGAAGCCGCCGAGGGCCGTGGCAACGCGGTCAAGAAGCGCGAAGACGTGCACAAGATGGCCGACGCCAACAAGGCGTTCGCTCATTACCGTTGGTGAGAAGGATCCATACGAGTCGATGACGACTTCCACATAGACCGGTAACGCGACTCACATCTCGACTCGCTTACTGGAACCCTCTCTGGAAAGGGTGCTCCGAGGGAGAGCACGTAAGGCCAGGGGGGGTTTTCGTGTGTCTGGCGCCCGACAGCATTCCACCCTCGACACTTCGGGCCGATGAGGCGCGAAGCAGGCAATACCTCGGAGATTCACCGTGCCCCGCGAGTACGCGCTCGATAGAACCCGCAACATCGGCATCATGGCTCACATCGATGCCGGCAAGACCACGACGACCGAGCGCATCCTCTTCTACACGGGGGTGAGCTACAAGATCGGCGAGGTCCACGACGGCGCTGCGACCATGGATTACATGGAGCAGGAGCAGGAGCGCGGGATCACGATCACGTCCGCCGCGACGACGTGCCACTGGCGCCCCGAGAACGGTCTCTACAAGGGCCACAACTTCCGCATCAACATCATCGACACGCCCGGCCACGTCGACTTCACGATCGAAGTCGAGCGCTCGCTTCGCGTCCTCGATGGTGCAGTGACGGTGTTCGACGGCGTCGCCGGCGTCGAGCCGCAGAGCGAGACGGTCTGGCGTCAGGCCGACAAGTACAAGGTCCCGCGCATCTGCTTCATCAACAAGATGGACCGCGCGGGCGCCAACTTCGATCGCTCGTTCAGCTCGATCATCGAGCGTCTCGGCGCGAACGCCGTCGCGATCGCGATCCCGCTCGGGCTCGAGGATGGCCACAAGGGCATCATCGACATCGTGCGCATGAAGGCGTACGTGTTCCACGAGGTCGAGAAGGGCAGTCGCTTCGACACGATCGACATCCCGGCGGAGTACGCGGACGCGGCGCAGGCCCGTCGCGAGCGCCTGCTGGAGATCGTCGCCGAGCTCGACGACAAGCTGATGGAGCGATATCTCGAGGGTGACACGAGCTTCACCGTCGACGAGATCCTCAAGGCCCTGCGCACTGGCACCCTGGCGTTCAAGGTCGTGCCCGTGCTCTGCGGCGCCGCCTTCAAGAACAAGGGCGTGCAGCAGCTCCTCGACGCCGTCATCGACTTCCTCCCGTCGCCCGTGGACATCCCGCCGGTCGTCGGCGAGGACCCGGACAAGCCGGAGATCAAGTACGAGCGCAAGGCCGACGACAGCGAGCCCTTCGCGGCGCTGGCGTTCAAGATCCTCAACGACCCGTTCGTCGGTCAGCTGACCTTCATCCGCGTCTACTCGGGTCAGGTCGGCAGCGGCACGTCGGTGCTCAACAGCACCAAGGGCCGTCGCGAGCGCATCGGCCGCCTCCTCCAGATGCACGCGAACAAGCGTGAGGACCTGAAGGACATCCAGGCCGGCAACATCTGCGCGGCCGTCGGCCTGAAGGACGTGCGCACCGGCGACACGCTCTGCGACGAGAAGCACCCGATCGTGCTCGAGCGCATGATCTTCCCGGAGCCGGTCATCTCGCAGGCGATCGAGCCGAAGACGAAGGCCGATCAGAACAAGCTCGGCGAGGCCCTCGGCAAGCTCGCGGCGGAAGATCCCTCGTTCCGCGCGTTCACGAACGAAGAGACGGGGCAGACCATCATCGCCGGCATGGGCGAGCTGCACCTCGAGATCCTCGTCGACCGCCTTCGCCGCGAGCAGAAGGTGGAGTGCAACGTCGGCGCGCCCGAGGTTGCGTATCGCGAGTCGATCACCAAGCCCGTCAAGAACGTCGAGGGCAAGTACGCCAAGCAGACCGGTGGTCGCGGCCAGTTCGGCCACGTGCGCATCGACCTCGAGCCCGGCGAGTCCGGCACCGGCTTCGTGTTCGAGAACAAGATCGTGGGTGGCGTCATCCCGAAGGAGTTCATCCCGCCGGTCGAGAAGGGCATCCGCGAGGCGATGACCCGCGGCGTGCTCGCGGGCTACCCGGTGATCGACGTCAAGGCGTCGCTCGTCGACGGCAGCTACCACGACGTCGACTCCAACGCGAACGCGTTCGAGATCGCCGGCTCGCTCGCCTTCCAGGAGGCGGCGAAGCGCTCGGGCCTGCAGCTCCTCGAGCCGATGATGGGCGTCGAGGTGGTCTGTCCCGAGGACTTCATGGGCGATGTCATCGGCGACCTCAACAGCCGCCGTGGCCAGGTCCGCAACATGGATCAGCGCGGCAATCTGAAGGTCGTCACTGCCGACGTCCCGCTCGCCAACATGTTCGGTTACTCGACCGACCTGCGTAGCAAGACGCAGGGTCGCGCCACCTACTCGATGCAGTTCTCGCACTACGCAGCAGTGCCCAACAGCATCTCCGATCAGATCGTCGCAAAGGTAAAGGGCAAGGCCTGAGCTATGGCTAAGGAAAAGTTCGTACGCACCAAGCCCCACGTCAACGTCGGCACCATCGGTCACATCGACCACGGCAAGACGACCACGACGGCGGCGATCACGAAGGTCGCGGCGAAGAAGTACGGCGGCAAGGAGATCACGTATGCCGATATCGCCAAGGGCG
>JALYRN010000532.1 GCA_030855295.1 Myxococcota bacterium
GCCGCGATCACTGCGCGTCGCCTCCGCGCGATCGGCGCCGCCTCGGCGAGCCGGCGGCGGGCGCGTCGGTCGGGTGGATGATCGTGAACTCGACGCGCCGATTCAGCGCGCGTCCCTCCGGCGAATCGTTCGGCGCGACCCCGTGCTGCGAGCCGTAGCCGCGGAACTCGAGCCGCTCGCGCGGCACGCCGCGACCGGCGAGGTACTCGAGCACGGCGCGCGCGCGGCGGAACGAGAGGTCGAGGTTGTACTGCGGGTTGCCGTGCTCGTCGGTGTGGCCCTCGATGCGCACGCGCAGATCGGGCGAGAGCTGCTGCATGACGGCGGCGACCTGATCGAGCAGCGGCATGCTCACCGGGCGGATCGTGTCGGTGTCGAACTCGAAGTAGATGCGCTCCGAGATCAGGATGCGCGTGTCGGTCACGGTGACGGCGATCGCGTTCGGACCAGGCTCGGGGCAGCCGTCTTCGTCCTGGAAGTGGTCGAGATCCTCGGGCTCCATCGGGCACTGATCGCTGCCGTCGGGGATGCCGTCCTCGTCGTTGTCGGGCTCGGGACAGCCGTCTTCGTCCTGGAACGAGTCGAGATCCTCCGACTGCACGGGGCACGCGTCGTCGGGATCGAGCACGCCGTCGGCGTCGTTGTCGAGGTCGGGACAGCCGTCGTCGTCGGCGAAGTCGTCTTCGTCCTCGGCGTCGTTGGGGCAGCGATCGACCGCGTCCTCGACGCCGTCGCGATCGTTGTCGAGGTCGGCGCAGAAGTCGCCGTCCTCGAAGCCGTCGAAGTCCTCGGGGCCGCCGATGCAGGGCTCGCGCTCGGTGGCGTAGCGGAAGGTGACGAAGCCGCGCGCGAGCGGCGCGCCGTAGCCCGCGAGGATGCCGAAGCCGGCGCCGGCCTCGAGGGTCATGCCCTCGCCGAGCGCAAAGCGCAGCCCGGCGTTCGCGTCCATCGGCACCTCGTTGGCGCGCAGCGTGCGGCCGCCGGTGCCGATCCGGATCTGCGTGTCGGCGACGATCGAGATCTCGGGGATGATCGGCACCTCGCCGCCCAGGGCGATCTGGAGCTCGTCGTCCTGCTCGAAGTCGCGGATCGCGCGGCGCTGGCGCAGGCGATAGCCGAGCTCGCCGGCGAGGCGGACGACGCCGAGATCCCACGCGGCGACGAGCTCCGGCGTCGTCGTCCAGTAGCCCATCCCCAGGAAGTTCCCCTGATCTCCGGTGGGCAGACCGACGACGAGGCGGCCGGACAGCGAGAAGTCGCCGCGCACGATCGGCATCTTCATCGAGAGGCGGAGATCGGAGAGCCCGGCGACCACCGACGTGCGGAGCGTCGGCGCGAGAGCGTCCTCGGCGACGTCGCCCACGGCGATCGGCAGCGCGAGCCCGAGCTCGATGAACTCGAAGAGGCCGAGCGCCGCGAGGACCTCGCCCTGGAAGAGGTGCGCGACCACCGACTGGGTGCCGTCGGGGCCGACCCGGACGAAGGGATCGGCCGCGTAGCTCGCCGACAGACCGAACACCGCGTGCAGGTGTCGCGGCACCGCAGGGCGATCGATCAGGAACGTCGATCCGACCGCCGCGGGCGGTGTGAAGAGCTGGACGTCGATGCCGCGCGGCGGCGACTGCGCCGAGGCGCGCGCGGGCGTCAGCGCGAGCGCGAGGATCGACGCGCTGCCGAGGAGCGCGAGGACGAGACGCAACGGCGCGAGCCGACCCTTCGCACCGCAAGCGGGAGCGTTCACGCCGGCGATGCTATCGGGGCGCGGCGATCTGCGAAAGGTACGCGGCGTCGAGATCACGTGCCGGCGCGCAGCGCGTCGAGCGCGCGCTGGAGATCGGGCGGCAGCGGTGTCTCGAAGCGGAGCGGCGCAGCGGTGATCGGATGCGCGAAGCCGAGCACGGCGGCGTGGAGCGCCTGCCGGCCGAGCGCGTCGGCGATCGCGCGGACGCGGAGATCGCGGGGAGGGCGGCCGTAGACGGGATCGCCGAGCAGCGGGTGCCCGTGCTCCGCGAGGTGCACCCGGATCTGGTGGGTGCGGCCGGTCTCGAGGCGACAGCGCACGAGGGTCGCGCCGTGCAGCGCCTCGAGGCGATCGACGGTGGTGCGCGCGCGCTTGCCGCGCGTGACCTGCGTCGTGAAGCGCTTGCGGTCGTGCGGGTGACGGCCGTGCAGCGTGTCGTAGTCGGCGTGCGCGGGGTGGAGCCCGATCGCGATCGCGAGGTACGAGCGCTCGAGGTCGTGCTTCGCGAAGTGCTTCATCAAGCCCTCGCGCGCGGCGGGCGTGCGCGCGACGACCATCACGCCGCTGGTGTCGCGATCGAGGCGGTGCACGATCCCCGGGCGCGCGTGCGCGACCGGGTCTGCTGCGTCGGACGAGTCCCGCGGGAGCTCGCCGCCGAAGCGCCAGAGCAGCGCGTTGACCAGGGTTCCGTCGGGGTGCCCGGCGGCAGGATGCACGACGAGCCCGGCGGGCTTGTCGATCACCACGAGGTGCTCGTCCTCGTAGAGGACGGCGAGCGGGATGTCCTGCGGGATCGCGTCGGACGGCGGCGGCGGTGCGGGCTCGACTCGCACGCGCGCCCCGGCCTTGGCGCGGGTCTTCGACGTGATCGGCGTGCCGTCGATCGTGACGCGGCCGTCGTCGATCCAGCGCTGCAGCGTGGACCGCGAGCACTCGGGGCAGAGCGCGGCGAGTGCGCGATCGATGCGATCGCCGGCGTGCTCGGGCGGGATCTCGAGGTCGAAGGGTGCGCCCGGAGGAGCGCTCCCGGTCGGGCTCACCACATCTTCGACTGCACGTGGCCCTTCGAGCGCACGAGGATGTCGATGATCGCGCGGTCGTAGAAGCCCTTCATGTAGAGATCGGGCGCCACGCGGCTCTTGAAGAGCGCGCGGCCTTCCTCGATCTCGTCCGAGAGCACCTCGAAGAGGCTGTCGCCCTGGACGCCCTGGACGATCTTCTCTTCGTTGTAGAGCGAGAGATCGCTCGCGATCGCGCGCGCCAGACGGCGAGCGGCCTCTTCGGTCTCGATCAGCGCCATGTCTTGGTGATCTCCAGGGTCACGCGCGGATGGTAACGCGCTCTGCGCGAACCGGAAAGAGAACGACGCGCGGTTGCGAGGCGCGGCTCGTCGCGGCACGCGGTCGCGGTATGCTTCGGACGTGGTCCAGGCGCCGCGGCAGCTGATCTCGGAAGCTGGGTATCTCGCCTTCGAGCGCACGGCCGCCGAGAAGCACGAGTACGTGAACGGCGAGATGTACGCGATGGCCGGCGGTAGCCCGCTGCACGCCGCGATCGCCGCGAGCTTGGCGAGGATCCTCGGCAATGCGCTCGTGGGATCCCGCTGCGGGGTGGCCTCGAGCGATCTGCGGGTGCACGTGCGCTCGACCGGCCTCTACACGTATCCCGACCTGACGGTCGTGTGCGACCGCGTGCAGCGCCACCCCGACGACGACACGGTGATCGTCAACCCCACGCTGATCGTGGAGATCCTCTCTGCGTCGACCGAGGCCTACGATCGCGGCGCGAAATTTCGCCACTACGAGCACATCCCTTCGCTCGCCGAGTACCTCCTCGTCTCGGCAGACGGTAGACGCCTCGAGCACTTCCGACGCCTCGAGAGCGAGCAGTGGCTCCGCACCGTCGCCGACGCGGACGACGATCCCGAGAGCACGCTCGAGCTCCCGGCACTGGGCGCGCGCATCACGCTCCGTGAGCTGCTCCAGGGGCTCGAGATCTTCTCCTGATCGCGGGTGCCAGGCCGCGTTGGTGCGGGCCCAGTTCAGCCCGTGTCCGACGTACGGAACGTCGGAGAGCCCTGACGACGTCGAGAAGTAGACTCAACCCAGCTGGGCGACGCGGCCTGCGGTCGGGACGGTCCAGCGGATGCGGATCTCTCGGCCGAGCGCCTTCACGATCACCGGACGCACGATCCGGGACTGGACGTAGGGCGCGCCGGGATCGCCGCGGAAGGCGCCGGTGAGCGCGAGCACGAGCTCGTCGTCGCGCGCCTCGATGATCTCGAGGCCTCCACCGTCGGCCTCGAGGAGAGGGCGGAGGATCTCGTCGATGACCCGTTCGAGCTCGGCACGTGCGTCCAACGCGGCGCAGCATACCGGAGCCGCGGCGTCGCGCGAAGTCTCGGGTGATCGGCGCGCGGTCCCCCCGATCACTTGACGCGTCCGGCCGCGGCGCGCTTCGATGCGAAGATGGCTCATCCGCCTCCTTCCGGTGCTCGGCTCGACGACGCGCTCCGCGCCATCCGCGCCCGCACCGAGGTCCGCCCCGAGGTCGCGCTCGTGCTCGGCTCGGGGCTCGGCAGCTTCGCCGACACGCTCTCGGGCGCGACCGCGATCCCGTACGCCGACATCCCGGGGATGCCGGTGAGCGCGGTGGCGGGGCACGCCGGCAAGCTCGTGATCGGCGAGGCGGAGGGCGTGCCGTGCGTCGCGATGCAGGGGCGCGTGCACCTCTACGAAGGGCACGATCCGGCGGAGGTCGTGTTCGGGCTGCGGCTGATGATGCGGCTCGGCGCCAAGACGGTGATCGTGACCAACGCGGCGGGCGGCGCGAACCCGGTGCTCGAGCCGGGCGATCTGATGTTGATCGAGGATCACCTCAACATGACGGGGCGTACGCCGCTGCTGGGCGTGAACGACGAGGACGTCGGGCCGCGATTTCCCGACATGAGCCAGGCGTACGATCCCGAGCTGCGCAAGATCGCGTGCCGCGTCGCGGCCGAGCTCGGCATCTCGCTGCGGGGCGGCGTGTACGCGGGGCTGCTCGGGCCGAGCTACGAGACGCCCGCGGAGATCCGGATGATGCAGCGCCTCGGCGCGGACGCGGTCGGCATGAGCACCGTGCTCGAGACGATCGCGGCGCGGCACGCGGGCGCGCGCGTGCTCGGGCTCTCGTGCATCACGAACAAGGGCGCGGGGCTCTCGGCGCAGCTGCTCGATCACTCGGAGGTGCAGGAGACCGCGGACCGCGTGCGCGATCGCTTCGTCGCGCTGCTGCGGGGCGTGCTCGCGGCGCTGCCCCGGAGCGCGCGGTGAGCGACGACGAGCGCGCGGCGATCGACTGGGACGCGC
>JALYRN010000044.1 GCA_030855295.1 Myxococcota bacterium
GGTCGAGGCGGCGAGCCTGTTCGCACGAAAGCGCTGCCGGAAGCTCGCCGAGCAGGAGCTCGATGCCGCGGCGGCGCACGACGTCCTGCGCGGGCGGGTGCTCGCGGCGCGGGGTGACGTCGCGCTGGTGTTCGATGATCGACCGAACGCCCGAGAGGCGTTCGAGAGCGCGCTGGCGGCAGGGGGCGAGGGCGAGCGGCTCGGACACCTCGGGCTCGCACGGGTCCACACGGTGCTCGGAGAGTTCGACGCCGCGGCCGCGTCGGTCGCCGCGCTCGGCGAGCGGCCGCTCGGCGACACCGCGCCGCGGCGGGTGCGACATCGACTGTTCGCGTCGCAGGCGAAGTGGGACGAGGTGGTGCTCGCGCTCGACGAGCTCCTGGCGGCGGTGCCCGATGGCGACTTCTCGATCGGCGCGCGGCTCGACCGCGCGTCGGCGCTCTACCGGACGGGCGACGTCGAGCGCGCGCGCAAGGCGTGGATGGAGCTCGCGGCCGGTCGTGACGAGCGCGCCGCCCGCACCGCGGTGCAGATGCTCGAGCGCACCGCGCGCGAGAGCGCCGGGCGAGCGCGGCTGACTGCGTTCCCGTCGGTGACGCAGCTGCGCGATCACTGCGGGCCGGCGTCGGTCGAGCTGTGCATGCGGTTCTTCGGCGGGACGGCGGATCAGGTGTCGGTCGCGCGCGAGATCAAGCACCCCGACGGCGGCACGCCCGTGCATCGGATGCGCGAGTTCATGGACGCGGCCGGGTTCGTCACGCGCCGCATCGAGGCCGATCTCGATCGTCTGCGCGCGATCCTCGACGCCGGCGTCCCCGTGATCATCGAGGAGGACTACTCGACCACGCGGCACGTCGCGGTCGCGATCGGCTACGACGATCGGCGGCACCTGCTCGAGGTGCAGGATCCGATGACGCACGAGATCCGCGAGACCTCGTACGAGGAGCTGCCGAAGCTCCGGGAGTTCTCGAACCACGGCGCGCTCGTCGCCGTGCCCGCGGATCGCGCGGATCTGCTCGCCGCGCTCGACGCCGCCGGCGCTGTCGAGTGCGCGTACATGACGAAGACCGATCTCGCATGGCAGGCGCGCGATCAAGGTCGGCACGACGACGCCGACGCGCTGGCGACCGAGGCGATCGCGCTGCACGAGGCGTACGAGCTCGCATGGGTCTACCGGTTCGCGCGCGCGCGCGAGCGCTTCGACGCGTCTCGCTCCGAAGAGGACAAGCAGCGTCTCCTCGCGGTGCTCCAGGAGATCCTGCGGCTCTGGCCGAACGACGAGTGGCCCCAGCAATTCCTGGGGCGTTTCTACGAGATCGAGAGCCGCTGGGTCGACGCGCTCGGCGCGTTCGAGCGCGCGCGCGACCGTGATCCGAACGACGCGAACAACTGGTGCTCGATCGCCGACTGCCACATCCAGCTGCGGGAGCGCGACGCCGCGCGAACCGCGCTCGACGAGGCCCTCCGGCGCGATCCCGGGCACGCCCGCGCGAACGAGAACCTCGCGGACGTGGCGCTCGACAGTGGCAACGTGGCGCTCTCCGCGCTGCTGAGCGCGTGCGCGCTCGAGCTCCACCCCGAGAACCCGTTCAACCATCACGTGCGCGGACGCCTGCTCGCGAAGCAGGGCGATCCGCGCGGCGCCGCGGCGGCGTACGCGCGGGCGCTCGAGCTCTGTGGTGAGTCGTCCTTCCACTCGCTGCAGCGCGCCAAGCACCTCGCCGCGGCGGGCGACGTCGACGACGCGCTGGCCTCGCTCGAGGCGCTGCTCGAGAAGCGGCCCGACGACGTCTATCTCCTGGTCGAGCTGGCGGATCTCGCGCTCGTGCACGGCCGCTTCGAGACCTGCCTCGCGACCTGCGCGCGCCTGACGAAGGTCCAGCCCGCGAACGCATCGGCCACCGCGATGGCGGGCGCGGCGCGCGCACGCAGCGGAGAGCTGGAGGCGGGCCTCGCGCTGCTCCGCGAGTCGCTCGCGCTGCGGCCGACGTACACGTGGGCGCATCGGGAGATCGGGCGCGCGCTCGGCGAGGCTGGCCGCTGGGGCGAGGCGGTCGCCGCGTACGCGGCCGCGGCCGGGCTGGCGAGCGCGCCGTCGAACACGCTCTCGATCGCGAGCGCGCTCCTCGAGCACGGCTTCGCCGCCGAGGCGGCGGGCTTCGCGCGGCGCGCGGCGTCGTCGGGACAGCTCGACGAGCCGGAGCTCGATCGCGTCGCGACGATCCTCCGCGCAGGCGAGGGAGCGCAGGCTGCGCACGGCTTCTTCTCGCACCTCGCGGAGACACATCCGCGCGAGACCGCGGTGGCGCGCGCGCACGCGCGCTTCCTGCTCGAGACCCTGTGGTCGCCCGGCGCCGCGGAGCCGGTGCTGTCGCGGCTCTCGGAGCTCGACCCCGACGAGCCCTTCGTCCTCGCGAAGGCGGGCGACGATCTCATGGACGCGTCGATCGAGGACGAGCCGCGCGGCGAGGCGCTCCTGCGCGAGGCCGTGACGCGCGGGCCTCGTCTGATCGCGCCGCGGCGCTTCTATGCACGGCAGCTGAATGCGCGCGGCCGCTTCGCCGACGCGCTCGCGTTGCTCGAGGCGTGCCCGCGCACCGCGGAGACCGCCGCCGATCGCGTGCACGCGCTGGTCGGGCTCGGGCGGTCGGCGGAGGCGCACGCCGAGATCGACGCGCTCGCCGCCAGCCTCCCCGAGGAACAGCGCGTCGCGAAGCGCTCTTCGCTCGAGCACACCGTCGCGAAGGCGGAGCGCCGCTGGCAGGACGCGCTCGCGCTGGCCGATACGGCGGCGAAGGCGACGGGCGAGCTCGCGGACGACGGAACGCTGGGGTACTGGGAGGCGGAGCGCTTCGAGGCGCTCGTGATGCTCGGCCGTCGGGAAGAGGCGCTCGCGCTCGCCGACGCCGAGTGCGGCAGCGCGCGAGAGCGCGGTCGTCTCGCGTACGCCGCGCTCGCGGCGGACGATCTCGAGCTCGCGGTGACGCTCGCGGAGTCCGCGCTCCAGAGCGACGCGGAGCAGGTCCACTCGCTGCACGTGCGCGCGATCGCGGCCGAGCACGCCGGAGAGATCGACGCGGCGATCGCGGTCTGGGAGCGCATGAAGCAGCTGACGACGTGGCACCTGCACGCCGAGAACCTCGGGCGCGTCGCGCTCGCGCGCGGCGATCTCGCCCGCGCCGAGACGGAGCTCGCGATCGCGGTGGCGACCGGCCACATCTGCCCGGTCGCGCTGCAGCTGAGCGCGGAGCTCCGCGTGCTGCGGGGCGATCGCGAGGGAGCGCGCGCCGACGCGACGCGCGCGCGGGCGTGCCTGCAGCTCGAGCTGCGCTCGGAGTCCGAGCACATCGACGGATTGATCGCCGCGCTCGAGGGCCGATCCGACGAGGCACGCGCGCTCTACGATCGCTACGTCGCGCGCGAGAAGCTCTCGGGAATCGGGCGGGCCCGGTTCTCCAAGGTGCGCGAGGCGCTCGGTTGCTGAGGCACTGCACCCTTCGTTCGGGCTACACCGCACGCGGTCAGTCTTTGAACACGAGTTGAAGTTTTGCACACCGAGCGTGCGCAAAAATTGAGCGTGCCGCGCGGAACCCCTCGTAAAGCAAGGGCTTTCTACGGGCTCGACTCCTGCATAGCGGCCTCTCAGTCCAAACGAGAGGTGCCATGCGGAGTTTTCGATCCCTCGGTGTTCTGGTAGCAGCGACCCTCAGCCTCACCGGCTGCGGCACCAGCGAGGCGCCGGCTCAAGAGCTCCCGCAGGGGCTCACGGTGCTGGAAGCGCAGCCGGGCAGTGTCTCGCTCGCGTACCGCTCCGCGGACGTCGTGATCTACATGCAAGCCAACCGCGGGGGCGCGACGCCGGAGCCGTACCAGAACACGCCGGACATGCCTCGGTTCGAGATCGACACCCTCTTCACCGACGAGGCGGGCTTTGCCTTCTACACCCGCATGGGCGGCGACGGCTGGGTGGACCCGTCCTGGGTCGATCGCCTCGCGCAGCAGGACGAGATCGTGCCTCCGGTGGAGTCCAACGCGGTCCTCTACCGGCTGGCGACCGAGGCCGCCGCTGTGATGCGCAGCTCGATCGAGGCGCAGGTCGGCGGCGAGCTCGCCGCCGCGCTGGATGACGAGATCGAGGCGCTCCTCGACTTCGCAGACAACGCGACCAGTCTGTACGGCGAGCAGCTCGAGGTGCTGAACGGGCACAATGCCGAGCTGGACCATCCGACCGTCGAGCTGCCCGAGACCCTCAGCGGCGCCGGCGATGTGGTGTACGGCACGCCCGGCTCGTGCGGCAGCTGCGTGTACTCCAGCTCCATCGGCGCCTACTACTACATGCGGGTGGGCAAGAAGGGCATCTGGTACAGCTTCGGCGCCGGGGAGCACAGCGCGACGTCGCTGTTCCGCTGGACCGGCTCCTGGCTCCGCGTCCACGACGCGACCAACCACGGCGCGGCCGGCTCGACCATGAACCAGAAGTGCCTGTTCCAGTACTACGACACCACGGTGACCAACGACTGGTTCACCAACGTCTACCAGGGCTACTGCAGCGGCGACTACAACTGGCACTCCGACGGCTCGAACGGCGGACACAACTGCCACGATGACACCCGCGTCCAGCTCTACAACTTCTACTACGGCGACCCCCTGGGTCAGAGCGGCACCTTCGCGCGCTGGTGCGATGGCCGCGACACGTTCTGGGACATCAGCGTCGGCCCCGGCGACCAGAACGGCAGCCCGAACTGCGACACCAGCAGCGACCGCGGCGTCGGCTCGCGGATCAGCACCGGCGGAGGCGGCGGCGGGAGCTGGGACGAGGGAGGCGACGACGGCACCATCGACACCATCCAGCTCGAGCAGGCGTACTGAGCCGACAGGAGTGCTCGCCCCGAAGGGCGCGCATCGTCCGAGGAGTCCGACCCGGCACCGCTGGGTCGGACTTCTGCGTTCGTGCGCCCAGCATGGGCGATCACTTGGTGCCGAGAGTCCTGCCCGAGAGCTGGTCCGAGCGAGACAGCCTCTACGCGGCGTGGAACCGGCGGCGCAGCCCGCGTAGGCTCGCGGCGACGGCGAGCGCGAACATCGCGCGCGCGATCCACCAGCGCCACGCGCTCGCGGCAGGACGCGCTGCGACCACGAACGTCAGACGCGTCCCGCCCACGACCGCGTCGCACTCGATGCGGGCGCGGTGATCGACGCAGAGACCGGCGAGCGAGTCGTCGGTCGCCGAGTACGCGAGCCGGTGCGCGACGCGGTCGAGCGACGTGATGATCTCCCGGCCCGGGCGACCGATGCGAGGCACCAGCGTCCGCACCGTGCCCGCACCGCCGAGCTCCTCCGCGTCGCTTCCGTCGAGCTCGACGCGCGCCAGCCCCGGCGCCCACTCCGCCAGGCGCGCGGAGTCGGCGACGAGCTCGAAGACCTGCTCGGGGGGTACGGCGAGCACGACGCATCGCTCGACGATCACGCGGAGGTCGGTTCGGGGCACGGCTCGGAACGGCCCTCCCCGCCGCCGGCATTCCGAGCTCGACCGCCACGTGAGCCCGCTCGTTGCCGCGCAAAGCGCGCGGCTTCACAACTGCCGACCCCACCATGAAGACCTCCCGCGAGATCCGCGATGCGTTCCTCCGCCACTTCGAGGAGCGGCAGCACGTCCGGCTGCCGTCCGGCCCGCTCGTGCCGCCCAACGATCCGACGCTGATGTTCGCGAACGCCGGCATGGTGCAGTTCAAGGACGTCTTCACCGGCAAGGATCAGCGCCCCTACAAGCGCGCGACCACGTCGCAGAAGTGCATCCGCATCAGCGGCAAGCACAACGACCTCGAGAACGTCGGCGTCACCGCGCGCCATCACACGTTCTTCGAGATGCTCGGCAACTTCTCGTTCGGCGACTACTTCAAGCGCGACGCGATCCGCTTCGCGTGGGACTTCATCCTCGCGTGCGGCCTCGCCCCCGAGAAGCTCGTGATCACGGTCTTCGAGGGCGAGCCGGGGCTGCCCGCCGACGACGAGGCCGCGCAGCTCTGGGCCGAGGTCACGGGCTTCGGCGAGGACCGCATCCTCCGCCTCGGCAAGGCCGACAACTTCTGGTCGATGGGCGACACCGGCCCCTGCGGTCCCTGCACCGAGATCCACTACTGGATGGGCGCGGGCGAGCCCGACCTCGCGAAGTTCGGCGTCGAGCCGGGGCCCGACGGCGCGGGCTGGGTCGAGATCTGGAACAACGTCTTCATGCAGTTCGACCGGCAGGCCGACGGCCGCCTCGAGCCGCTCCCCGCGCAGTCGGTCGACACCGGCATGGGCCTCGAGCGCATCACTGCGGCGATGCAGGGCGTCGTCTCGAACTACGACACCGATCTGCTGCGCCCGATCGTCGAGCTCGCCTCCGAGATCAGCGGCAAGCCGTACGGCGCCACGCTCGAGAAGGACGACGTCTCGATGCGCGTGATCGCCGACCACGCGCGCACCACCGCGTTCATGATCGCGGAAGGGATCTCGCCCGACAAGGAAGGCCGCAGCTACGTGCTGCGCCGCGTGATGCGGCGCGCGATCCGGCACGGCCACCGCCTCGGCATCGAGCGCCCGTTCCTGCACGAGTGCGCGCTGCGCGTGATCGAGATCATGGGCGAGCACTACCCCGAGCTCGTCGAGCGGAAGGCCCTGATCGTCGACGTGACGAAGCAGGAGGAGGAGCGCTTCCGCGCGACGATGAAGCGCGGCCTCGAGCTGCTCGAGACGAACACCGAGTGGGCCGAGGTCGACGGCCGGCGCGTCCTGCCGGGCTCCGTCGCGTTCAAGCTCTACGACACGTTCGGCTTCCCGTACGACCTGCAGGAGGTCATCGGCTCCGAGCAGGGCTTCACGATCGATCACGAGGCGTTCAAGGCCGAGCTCGGCAAGGCGAAGGAGCGCAGCGCCGGCTCGAAGGTCGGCGACAAGGCCGTCGCCGCGGCGTACCACCCGATCGCGCAAGAGGTCCCCACGCCGTCGTTCACCGGCTACGACCGCGAGCACGACCGCGGCGCGATCACCGCGATGATCGGCGAGGGCGGTGCGCGCGCGACCACGCTGCGCGAGGGCGAGCGCGGCGAGATCGTCACCGACGTCACGCCGTTCTACGGAGAGTCGGGCGGGCAGGTCGGCGATCGCGGCGTCATCCGCGCCGGCGACTCCGTCTTCGAGGTCGAGGACACGCAGAAGCCGGTCGAGGGCCTGGTCGTGCACCAGGGCAAGGTCGTGAAGGGCAGCTTCGAGACCGGCGCGCAGGTCGAGCTCGACGTCGATCACGAGCGCCGCAGCGCGACGCGACGCAACCACAGCGCGACGCACCTCTTGCACTACGCGCTGCGGACCGTGCTCGGCCCCGCCGCGCTCCAGAAGGGCTCGCTCGTCTCCCCCGATCGCATGCGCTTCGACTACTCGGGCTCGCGCCCGCTGACGCTCGAGGAGATCCAGCGCATCGAGGATCTCGTCAACGCGAAGGTGCTCGTCAACGCGCCCATCGAGACCGAGGTCCTGCCGATGGCGGAGGCCAAGGCCAAGGGCGCGATCGGCATCTTCGAGGAGAAGTACGGCGAGGTCGTGCGGATGCTGCGCATGACGAGCGACTCGATCGAGCTCTGCGGCGGCACGCACGCGTCGCGCACCGGCGACATCGGCCTCTTCAAGATCGTCAGCGAGGGCGGCGTCGCCGCGGGCGTGCGGCGCATCGAGGCGGTCACCGGCCTCGGCGCGCTCGCGTGGGCGCGCGGTGTCGAGCGCGAGCTCGGCGAGACCGCGTCGCTGCTCAAGTCGACGCCGGCGCAGGTGAAGGAGCGCACGCAGAAGCTCCTCGCCAGCCAGAAGGAGCTGCACCGCGAGATCGAGCGCCTGCAGCAGAAGGTCGTCAGCGGCTCGGGCGGCACCGACCTCACGGCGGGCGCGCGCGAGCAGGCCGGCGTGAAGGTGCTCGGCACCACCGTCGATCTCGGTGACGCCAAGGCGCTGCGCGAGCTCGCCGATCAGCTGCGCGACAAGCTCGCGCCCGCGGTGATCCTGCTCGGCAGCGCCACCAAGGACGGCCGCGCGCTCCTCGCGTGCAGCGTCAGCAAGGACGTCACCGACCGCTTCAATGCCGGCGACATCGTCAAGGACGCCGCGGCGATCGTCGGCGGCGGCGGCGGCGGCCGCCCCGACTTCGCGCAGGCGGGCGGCAGCGATCCGAGCAAGCTCGGCGAGGCCGTCGAGCGCGTCTACGCGCTCGTGGTCTGAAAGGCTGTCGCTGGATCGGAGAAGGCCGCTGAGGAATCCGCGCCGCGCACTTCGGCGCCGGCGCGATGAAGTCCTACCGATGGCCGCGGAGAAGATCGCGATCACGCGGGAGGAAGCGCTCCTCGAGGTACGGAAGTACGTCGCAGCGTACGCGCGCGTGCCCGAGCGGAGCGAGGAGATCGACGCCGCCCGAGGGGCGTCGGCGCGCTCGCTCGCGCAGCTGCCCTGGGACGAAGACGAGTGAAGCCGGGCGAGCTCTGGTGGGCGCGCGTCGACGCGCGACGCCCGGTCTCGGCGGCCGAGCTCGACGGCGCGCTGCGCTTCGCGCTGGGGCTCGAGCGATGGCGCATCTCTGACGGCCGCGCATCCGGCGGCGGCACCTCCGCGCTATCCTGAGCGTGTCGAGCTTCGAGCCCATCTTTCGTGCCCCCGACGAGGCCGGCGCGAGGTACGTCGTCGTGGGCGGGCTCGCGGTCGTGCTGCACGGATACGCACGGCTCACCGCGGACATCGATCTCGTGGTCGACCTCGCGCCCGGCGAGGCGATCAAGGCGATCGCCGCGGCCGGCGCATCCACATCGCGAGCATCCCGGACCTGATCGCGATGAAGCGCGCGCCGGGGCCCCAAGACGCGGAGGACATCGCAGCGCTCGAGGCGATCGCGCGCCGGAAGAAGGCCACGCCCATGACGGAGCACCGCGACGACATCGGGAGCTGGGCCGAGGATCGCGAGCACACGTACGTCGTCGGCATGACGGTCAGCGTCGACGAGCGCCGCGCATGGCTCGAAGAGATGCTCGCGCTCGCGCTCGCGAGCGGCGCGCTCCCGAAGGCGCTCGTCGGTCCGCGCCCCTAGCCATCGACGGCGTTTCGCCGTGCTACACCCGGCGCGCGGCAAGGGGAGATCCGATGGACATCCGTTGTGGGTGCGAGATCTGTGGGCGCGGCGTCCCAGCGGTGGAGGTCACGTTCTCCCGCAACGTCGGCATGCTGATCATGCGTCGGATGGAGACGGTCACCGCGCATCACTGCAGCGGCTGTCTCCTCCGGGAGTTCGCGCGCTTCCAGGGGCTCAACATGCTCCTCGGCTGGTGGGGCACCATCTCGTTCTTCATGACGATCGTGTACACGTTCCAGAACCTGTACTCCGTCGTCGTCGGCCGCGGCACGCTCGCGACGAGCACAGCCCCTGCGCGCGCCGAGGCCGCTGCGCGAGATCACGCGCGCGAGAGCATCGACGCCGAGGCGGAGCTCGGTCGGTTCAAGCACACGATCCGCAACCGCCTGCGCGCCGGCGACACGGCCGACGCGATCGCCGCCGACATGGTCGAGGTCGCCGATGTGCCGCTGCGCAAGGCGCAGGCGTACGTCGCGAGGCTCGCGCGCGACGAAGCACGGGCGGCGCGCTGACCTCTCGACGCGCGGTTGCGCGTTCGAGTGCGCTGCCCGCGTGACGCGGCGCCGCGGTGCGGAGCGATCGACCACCTCTCGGTCACACGCCCGATGTCTGCCGATTCAAGTGCTCGCACCGAGCGCCAGCCGGAGACGACGAGCCGACCATTTGCAGCATGGATGTCTGCCGATTCGAGAAGAGCGTCAGTTGGTCGCCATGCGCTCTCTCGGATGTGCAAGAGCGTGAGTCGGCCGTCCAGGAAGCAGATGGAGATCGCGTTCGCCACCTGGGGCGGGAGGCGAGTGCGCCGCCGCGCACGTGACTCCTGCGAGTCGGCTGGTTGCGAGCCGGCGGCGCGATCGACCGGGCGCACTGCCTCGGAGGTACTCTGCGTCGACGTGTTCGGTGCTGGCCATGACGCTTGCTGAGCTCACGGCGGAAGAGGACCGCCTCCTCGCGATCATCGGAAGCGTCGCGGGATCGATGGAGCAGAAGTTCGACGCGCTACGGCGACACGGCGTGTTCCGCGACTACGCGCGCGTCCATGCGGAATACGCCGAGCTCGCGTCCCGTGGTGACGCCGAGGCGCTGAAGCGGGCGGTGTTCCTGCAGTGGTTCGCCCAGAGCGAGCCCGCTTGCTTCACTGGGCTCTGGGAGCTCGCGCCCGCAGCGGAGCGTCGCGTGCTCGAGCTCCTCGACCGCCTCGCGGCCGCGGACGCGATGGACTCCGAGCTGCGCTGGATGTTGCCGTATTATCACGCGATCACCGATTTCGCGTTCGACGGACGCGACGGCCTCCCCTCGCTCGACCGTTGGCTGCGGGAGAACGCGAGCGCTGAGTTTCCTGGAGCGAGAACCGACGATGCGGCGCTCGCCGGCCGAGGGCAGCTCAGCGCGTACTGGCATCGCCCCGGTTCCCGCGAGCGGTAGCGCCAGCGCGCCTACGCGCTCGTCGTCTGGTCGACCCGCTCCCTCTGCGACGGCGCGGCGGGCGCGCTGCGGTAGCGCATCGGGATTCCGCCGATCGGGCGGAGGGTCACCGTCGCCTCGGGATCGATGCGCACGCCGGGCTCGAGCTCGAACCGGGTCTGGCGCGCGATCATCGCGAGGAGGAGCTTGGCCTCCATCATCGCGAACGCCTTGCCGATGCAGACGCGCGGGCCGTCGCCGAAGGGGAGGTACGCGTAGCGCGGACGCGGCTCACCACTCGGGGTGATCGCGCGCTCGGGGCGGAAGCGATCGGGATCGAAGCGCAGCGGCGCGTCCCAGAGCTTCGGATGACGGTGCAGCGTCCACGGCGCAATCATGACGACCGTGCCCTTCGGGATCTCGTAGCCCGCGGCGACGTCGTCCGCGATCGCCTCGCGCTCGAACTCCCACGCCGGCGGGTACAGGCGCATCGACTCGCAGACGACGCGATCGCAGACCTCGAGCTTCGCGAGATCCTCGAACGTCGGCACGCGGTCGCCGAGCACGTCGCGCGCCTCGCGCTCGACTCGCTCACGCCAGTCCGGGTTCTTCGCGAGCAGCATGCCGGTCCACGACATGAGGTTGGCGGTGGTCTCGTGCCCGGCGAGGATCAGCGTCAGGACCTCGTCGCGCAGCTGCTGATCGCTCATTCCGCCGCCGCCGCCCTCGTCGGTCGCGCCCATCAGCATCGCGAGCAGGTCCGCGCGCTCGTGCCGCGGGTCGTTGCGACGGCGCTCCTCGATGATCGCGGTGACCAGCCGATCGAGCGTCGCGATCGCAGCGCGCACTTCCTTGTTCGCGCGCGTCGGCACCCAGAGCGGCGGACGGAAGGGGTCGAGGATCGCGCCGTTCACCCATGGCAGCACCACCGCGAGCGCATCCCCGACCTCGCGCGCCTCTCCGTCGAGATCTGCGCCGAAGAGCGTCAGCCCCGCGATGCGCAGCGTCAGACCCATCATCTCGTGGTGCAGATCGAAGCGCCGGCCCTCGTCCCACGCGCTCCAGCGCGTGAGCATGTCGCTGGTCGTGCTCGCCATCGTGCCGGTGAGCGCGCGCAGCTTGGCGTGGTGGAACGCCGGCTGCGCGAGCTTGCGCTGACGCTTCCAGAGCTCACCCTCGCTCGTCAGCAGGCCCTGCCCGAGCAGCGCCTTCATGCCCTCGTAGTTGCGGCTCTTGGTGTAGAGGCGCGGGCTCTGCTGCAGCACGTGCTGGATCATCGCGAGGTCGTGCGTGAGCACCGCGCGAACGTGCGCGAAGCGATATCGCACGACGTCGCTCACCGCGGCGCCCCGCTCGAGGAAGCCGACCGAGTCCCGGATGACCTCGGGCCAGTGGCCGATCAGCGGCAGCGCGCCTCGCGGGGTGGGGATCGAGTCGAACGTCCTCGCTTGCATTGGGGCATTCTCCATCACGAACGTCGATCTGGAACATGAGGCGAGCCTCACGTTCGACCAAACGTGAGGCGTCCCTCACATTCGTGCAAGCTCCCTTCGCGAGGACCGAATCGATGGCGAGACGCGCCGCTCCTGCTGCCCCTCCCGAGCGCACCGACGCCGGCGAGCGACGCGTCCCGGTGCAGGCGCGCAGCCGCAAGCGCTACGACGCGATCCTCGACGCGGCGGCGGAAGTGTTCGCGGAGGGCGGGTTCGAGGTGGCGACCGTCGAGGCGATCGCCGAGCGCGCCGCGACGTCGATCGGCAGCGTCTATCAGTTCTTCCCGAACAAGGTCGCGCTCTTCGATGCGGTCGCGGAGCGCTGCCTCGTGCGCTCGCGGGAGGCCTTCGATCGCCTCTTCGATGCAGTGCCGGAGAGCACGCCGTGGCCCGTGCTGATCGACGCTGCGGTCGACGCGTTCGCGGCGCTGCACGCGAGCGATCCGGCGTTCCGCGCGACGGTGGTCAACGTCGCGCAGTACCCGCTCTACCAGGAGCGCGACGACGCGCTGACGCGCTACATGGTCGGGCGCGTCGCCGAGATGATCGGCGCCCGGGCGCCGCACGTCGATGCGCGCCGCGCGAAGCTGCTCGCGCTCGTGCTGGTGCAGATCATCGCGTCGATGATGTTCGTCGCGGAGCGCAGCGCGCCCCCGCTGCGCGCTGCGCTGCGAGAAGAGCTGAAGTCGGTCGCGCGCCGCTACCTCGAGCCCGAGGTCGACGCGCCGCCGCCGCGAAGGAAGTCTTTACGACGTGCCTGAATTCGAGTCACGATGACGCGGCGCATGGGAAGTCGGGAGAAGCTCGGCGAGATCGATCGCGAGCTCGAGTCGTTCGGCAAGGACGACGAGACGCTCGCGGCCGTGCTGCGCGTGGCCCGCGAGCGTGCGCCCAGCGGTCTGCAGGCGGTCGACGAGGCCCTGGCCGAGCTCGGCGTGGTGGGGCGAGCTGTCGCGCCCGCCGTGCCGCGCCGCGAGGAAGCGCGCGTGCGCACGGTGCCGCCGGAGGGCGCGAGCGCGAAGCCGGCGACGTGGGAGCGAGAGGCGCGCGTCGAGCCGATCCCCGACGACGCGTCCGGCCTCGTCGAGCTGCCCGAGGAGCTGCTGCGCGCGGAGGCGCTCCCGCCGGTGCTCGAGCTGGATGCCGAGATCCCGGCCGAGATCGTGCCGAGCGCCTCCTCGAAGAGCGCCTCCTCGAAGAGCGCCTCCTCGAAGAGCGTGATGCGACGCGCGGCGAGCGCGCCCGAGCCCGAGCCGTTCGAGGACACCACCGACATCCGCGATCCGAACAGCCTCGAGGACGAGCTGCTCGCGCAGGACGACCTCGCCCCCACCGGCGAGATCGCGCTCTCGATCGACGAGCCCTCGAGCGCGCCGACGCGCGAGGAGGGCACGCTGGCGGATCTCTTCGACGACGCGCCCGAGGCCGAGCCGATCGCCGCCGACGGCAGCGGAGGGCTGGCGGATCTCTTCGACGATCCGGACGGCTCGCGGCCCGAGGCCGAGCCCGGCGCGCACGAAGACCTCTCGGATCTGCTCGGCGCGGAGCTCCAGTCGGCGCTCGACGGGAGTGAGCCGCTCGAGTCGATGCGCGCCGCGGCGCTCCCCCTCGAAGAAGAGGCAGAGCCGGAGCACACCGTGATCTTCGCGTCGGACGAGATGCGCGCGATGCGCAACTCGTCGGCTCCGTCGCCGGCCGCGAGCGCGCTCGACGCGCAGCTCGACGCGCTCGTCGGTGAGCCTCTCGCCGTCGAGCCCGCGGAGATGCCGCACTCCGGCGACTTCGAGCTGATGATCGACGAGGACGTGCTGGTGCTCGACGACGCCGAGCTCGAGCAGGGCGAGACCAGCGCGGCACCGAGCGACGAGGGCTCCGATCGCCCGCCCGCGACGTCGCCCTCGCAGGCGCCGCAGGGCTTCTTCAGCCGCATCCTCAACCGCAAGTGACGCGGCGAGAACGACGAAAAGGCCCGACGCTCTGAATCGGCAGGAGTGCTCGCTCCGGAGGGACCGGACGGGAGCGCGCGCAGCGCGCGGACGGGAGGGACCGGAGCGGGCGAGCCGATTTTCGGAGGCGCTGAGCGCCGGGCCTCTCGTTCGCGTGTCTGACTCCCAGCGACGAAGCGTCGTCGGCGGACGCGCGCTTCAGCGACCGAAGTAGAACGTCATGCCGATGGTGCCGTAGAAGCCGCCCGACAGATCGGTGGACTCCACGTCGCCGGTCTCGCTGACGCGGCTGAACTCGGGGCCGTCGTCGCCGACGTGCTGGCGGAGGAAGCCGCGCATGTCGAGGTTGAGCGCGAAGCGCCGCGCGATGCGCCACTCGAAGCCGAGGCCGGCCTGGCCGCCGACGTACTCGAGCTCACGCTCGCGGCCGCTGCTCATCTCCTGGCCCGCGACCGACACGCCCGCGCCGACCAGGGCGTAGACCTGGAAGCGGTGCTGCGGGTTGAAGAAGAAGAGCAGGTCGAGGTTGACCGGCACCTCCCAGCGGCCGCCGTTGCCGCCGTAGTTCAGGCTCTCGCCCCCGAAGATGCCGGCGCCGATGTCGATGGCGAGGTGGCGGACGGGGCGGAGGCGGAACGCGCCCTGCACGCCGCCCATGTGGACGTTCTCCGTCATCAGCCCCGCGAGGTTGATGTGGAAGCCGAGATCGAACTCGGGCACCAGCTCGCGCACCGCGCGACGACGCTGCACCTGCACCGCGACCACCGGCGGGCGGGCCTGCGGCGGCGGGCGCACGACGACGATCTGCGGCGGAGGCTGCGGCTGCGCCGGCTGGACGATCACGACCGGCGGCTGGGGCGGCGGCACGTAGACCTGCGGCGGCGGCACGTAGACCTGCGGCGGCGGCACGTAGACCTGCGGCGGCGGCGGCGGTTGCGCCGGGCCGATGCGCAGCTCCGCGCAGAAGATGTCGTCGGGACGGCACTGGGCCTCGGCACGCGTCGACGGCGCGAGGAGCGCCGCGGCGACGGCGAGGACGGAGACGGCGGCAGGAAGAATGCGGTTGGTCATCGCGGTGAGAACCCCCGTGGAGCGAGAGCACGGAGTGCGGGCAGGGCCCCACGCCGCACATCGCTCTTTCAGCAAGGCCCTTTCAGCAAGCGAGGTGCCATCGTTCGGCGTCGAGAGAACAGCTGGTTTTCGTGGGGATCGCGAGGGATGCGGAGCGGCGGATGGAAGGATCGTCCTCGGCGCGTGAAGGCGCGTTCACATGTACTTCGTGAACCCCGTCATAGCGAGAGGCGGCCGAGGGGCCGTACGGAGACATCCGGGTCGACGTCCTGGTGAGCGAGCACGACGACGTCGGGCAGCTCGACCTCGAGCAGGCCGCGCAGGAAGCGGCGCACGTCCCGCTGCGTCAACAGGACGAGCGGGGCCTCGGCGGCGGCGCTCGCGCGGCGCACGGAGTCGAGCACGTCGCGCGCGACCGAGGGGGCGAGCGCGAGGGAGGCGCCCGACCCCGTGCGCTGGATCGCATCGCGGATCGCGTCCTCGATCATCGGATCGACGAGGTGCACCGCGAGACCGTCGGGCTGCGCGTGCGCGTGTGTGATGTGGCGGCGCAGCGACGCGCGGACCGACTCGGCGAGCGCCGCGGGGTCCTTCTCGCCGGGCGCGTGGAGCGCGAGCGCCTCGAGCACCTCGCGCAGGGTGCGGATCGAGACGCCCTCTCGCACGAGGCGGCGCAGCACGTCGGTCAGCAGCGCGAGCGGGACCGGCTTCGGCACGACGTTGCGGACGAGCGCGGGCGAGGCGCGCTCGAGGTGATCGAGCATCGACTGCACCTCCTGCAGGCCCACGAAGTCCGCGGCGCGACGTCGCACCTCGCGCGCGAGCCGGCGCGCCACGACGCCCCCGAGCTCGGCGTCGGTGAGCGCATCGGCATCCTGCAGCTCGAGCTTCGCGACCGGGATCTCGTGGAGGGAGATCGCGTAACCCCACGGCGCGAGGGCCGCGCTCTCTCGCGCGCGGACGGCGGGGACGGAGACGCCGAGCGCGAGGAAGAGCTCGTCACGCGCGCTCGGGATCTCGTCCTCGACCAGCACGCCGCCGCCGCGGCCGTCGAGGAGCTTCGCGGCCAGGGCGCTGCCGAGTTCGATCGAGACCGGCACCACGAGCGGGATCATGGCCGCGCGGGCGCCGGCCTCGCGCAGCGTCTCGCGCCGGATCGCCTCGTGCTCGACCGCGCCGGGGG
>JALYRN010000533.1 GCA_030855295.1 Myxococcota bacterium
TGAACACCTCCCTGATCACACCCCCGATCACACCCCCGGTCTGGGCGATCACGTCGCCGCGAAACGAGCGGCCCTCCGGTGATCACGTCGCGGCGAACTGGGTGATCACGTCACGCGAAACCCGCACCCTCGCGCCGACGGAATCCGCGCGCTCTCGCTCGCACGTCTCCAGAGCGACGTCCGTCCGCTCCGTCCGTGAGCACGGCGTCATCGCTCGATCGGCTCGCTCTCAGCCGATGGTCGCTCTGCGAGTGGTGAGCGGAGCAGGTACCGGCACAGATGCTCGAGGCGCTCGCGGTCCTCGGCGCGCACGACGGTGGTGGCGTCGAGGTCGAAGCCGCGCGAGCGCGCTCCCGAAGCACTGGATCACGCTGATGCTGCCCGTCCGCCCATGCTCGATGCCGAGGGCGGGCAGGTACTGCGCGCTTACTTCTGTGAAGGACGTGGTAGACAGGAGAGGTCGCTCTGGGGGCCGTCCGCGCATCGTGCGCGAGATGCGCGGAGTAGGTCGGCCGGCTGCCGGCAGCACGTACGCGCACGGGAGGGGCGAGGACCGTGGCAAAACGAAGCATCACCGTCGAGCTGGATGACGAGACGATCCGTGACATGAGCGTCCTCGGCGAGCCGATCGACGTGCTCGCGCTGCTCGCCTGTTCTGCAGCCGACGCCGTGCGTTACCCCGGCCGACCGCGACGCGAGCAGACCGACGAGAGCCTACGGACCGAGCGGAACAAAGCCGACGGCGCTCTCACGAAGGAGCGCGAGCTCGTCGAAGCGGCGGCGGACGAGCTCGTGCGGATCGCCCGCGAACGTGCCGACCATGTCGTTCAGACCGCGCGAGACGACGCGGATGGCGAGCACCCTCCGCGGTCGACGACCGCCAAAGCCAGCTCCGAGCACGAGCGCAGACAAGCGGACGGCCTCGTCGAGCACGAGCGATCCAGCGCAGATGCAGTGCTGAAGAACGAGCGCGCGGCGAGACATCGTCCGGATTCCGTGCTGGCGTCCGTGCTGGCAGTCGAACGCGAAGCGATGGACAAGGATCTGACCGGCGAACGCGCCTACTCCGATAGCCTCATCGTCGACCAGCGCGATGCGAATCAACAGCTCGTCATCGCAACACTACGGTCGCAAGAACTGGCCCACGAGGCCGACCTGGCAAGGCACCGCGCAGAGGACAGCGAGAGCAAGCTCCGCGCGGTCGCGGATTTCCGGGAGATGTTCATCGGCATTCTCGGGCACGACCTGCGTAACCCGCTCGGCTCGATCTCCATGGCCTCTGGACTGCTGCTCAAGCGCGGCCATCTCGACGAGCAAGATGCGAGGACGGTCTCGATCATCCTCCGCAACGGCGAGCGCATGAGCAGGATGATCATACAGTTGCTCGACCTCACGCGCGCGCGGCTCGGCGGCGGGTTGCCGATCGAACCGAAGCCGGCCGATCTGCGTGCCATCTGCCAAGACGTCGTCGAGGAGTGCCACGCAACCATCCAGCTCGAGGTTGCAGGCGACGTGACAGGCACCTGGGATGAGGATCGCCTGGCGGAAGCTCTCTCCAACCTCGCGGGGAACGCGATCGAGTACTCCACGCCGGGAGCGGCCGTGATCGTCAAGGTATACGCCGATGGAGCGGAGGCTGTCGTCGAGATCACCAACCAGGGAGAGCCCATCCCCACGGAGGTACGTCCGTTCATCTTCGAGCCGTTCCGCCGAGCGCGACAGCGCGAGAAGTCGTCGACCGGGAATCTCGGCCTCGGTCTCTACATCGCCCATCAGATCGTGCTCTCGCACGGCGGCACGCTGGACGCGCACTCTGCCGGCGGCAGGACAACGTTCGTGATGCGCCTGCCACGCCGTCCCGTTACTGGCGAGATCTAGCTTCGCGCGACCCGATCGTGGGTGAGACGTCGTCCACCTACGTTCCGGTGGCGGGCTTCGACGTGCCGCCGAGCGCGCACCTCGTGCTCACGCTCGTGCCGCGCCAAGGACGTCGAACTGCTCTCCTCTACCTCTTTCTCTTGGCTCTCGCTCTGGCTTTCGGTTCCGGCGGGGTCCCGTTCAGCACCTGACCGATTCGGTCTGGAATGCCGGTGGTCAATTGCTGCAGGTAGTCCTTGTTGATCGGGTCGAGGATGACCACGCCGTTGTCGGTGATCGCGTATTCGCGGATGTCCTTGCTGTGGTTGCCACCGCGCATCTTGACCACCACGACGACTCTGCGAATCTGGCCGTCGATCTCCACATATCGCAGCCGGACGATGTCATCGGTGAGAAACGAGATCGTGTAGTGGCTGAACTCGAACGAGGTAAACGAGTCCTCGATCTCGACCGTCGTGAGGATCGTCACCCCCGCTCCGGTGAGCGCCGCGATCATCCGGTAGAGCGACTCACGAAAGTCGACCCGGAAGTTCGGCGCCAACGCCATCTCGAAGCCCACGAGCGAGTCGATCACCACCCGCTTGGCGCCGAGCCGTTTCACGGCATCGAGAACTTCCTGCATCGTCTCGTCCACCGAGAGATCCAGCGGACGCAAATACAAGATCTCGAGCTTCCCGGTTTTTTGCGGCGTCTCCAGGTCCAGTCCAAAACCCTTCGCCCGCATCACGTAGCCGAGCGGACGTTCTTCGAAGATCGCCGCGATTCCTGCTTCTCCGCGACGAAGCCCTTCGGCGAGAAAGTGGGTCCCCAGCGCCGATTTTCCCGTGCCCGAAGGTCCGGCCACCAGCACGTTGTCGCCTTCGTAAATGCCCCCACCCATCATCTTGTCCAGCTCGGCAATACCGGTGGAGAGACGCTTCGCCCTGCCCCCGTCCTTTCTTCCGACCAGGCCCAGCGTGCGCGAGAAGGCTTGTAGCCCGTCATCGTCGATGCGAACGGTGTGCAAGCCCGGCACCGATGCCTTCCCGCGCAGCTTCATGATCTGCAACTTACGAACAACGGAATTTCGGTCCGTAACCTGGGTAAGCCACAGGATCCCGTCCGCCACGGTGAAGATGGGATTGTCGCGCATCTCCCCGTCGGAATACTCGCCGATCAGAAAGGTGGTGGCTTCCCAGCTGGTCAAGAACACGGCCAGCCGCTGAACGAAGCCTTGCAGCTCCATCACGTTCTGCCCACTCAACGCTTGGCGCGCCACGTTGCGAAACGAGTCCACCACGACGATGCTGGGATTGGACGCCGCGACTTCTTTGACGATGATGTCGAGTACCGCTCCCAGATCGTTCTTCAGGACCACATCCGTGAGATTGACGAACCGAATGGCGTTGTTCAGCTTGGCCGGATCGAAGAAGGAGTATCCCTGCTGGTAGCGCAGCATTTTCAGCGCCGGCTCGCCGAGCACGGTGAAATAGAGCGCGGGCTTCTCCGGAGTCGCGTTGGCGAAGATGACCTGATGCGCCAGGGTGGTCTTGCCGCAGCCCGGCGCGCCCGCGATGATGTTGAACGAGAATTCCGGCAGCCCGCCTCCCAGGATTTCATCGAGGCCGCGAACGCCGGTCGGCAGTAGCCGGATATGCACTTTGGCCGGCTGGCTGACTTTTTTGCTCGGCGACTTGCGTGCGGAGATCTTATTTTCCTTCGCCACGGGTTTTCCTTTTCTTCAGCTCGTCGAGGGTCGCCTGCGGCCACGCGCCCTGCACGACGCGCAACATCACGGCTTCGCCGACGAACGTGTCGAGCAGCGCGAGTAGCTTGGCGATGAGAGTGACGTCTCCGTTGGCACGATGCCTTCGGCCTTTGCTCAGACCTTTCAGAGACCCATCCGTCGCGACCGCCACCGAGCTCAACTCGGGAGCGTCCGCCTGGGCCAGGAGTAGTGCTCGACCAAGGAGCGCCCGAAACCCGAGCTCTCCCAGCAGTGCGGTCAGAGGATGACGAAGCTTTTCACTGACGCGAAACGCCGCAGTCTCGTTTCCTAGTTTGCCCGCCTCGGATTCGTACTCAAGAAGCAGCTCGGCAATATGTCGCCGCTTGTCGGGCACGTATAGACATCTTGCTATAACCATTCCATGCCTTGGCGCAACGAAGTCACGTGGCTCGCGATCGAGCGTGATTGCGCTCCATGATCGAGGAAGCTCGAACATCCGCGAAGCTCGGAGCGTAGTTGGTCGAAATGGCCCCTCGCCGGCAAGAACCTCCCCCTCGTTCGGCATCCAGCACCTCGATCGAGGATTACCGAGCCGGTGCGCGGCGTCGCGGCTCGCTTCGCGGAGGTATCGGAGCGCTGGGCGTTCTCGTGAGCGTGTTCCAGGCGCACGCCTCCCTCGAGCGCGAGGCCGTCGCGCTCTCATCACGGGCCGAAGTCGGGATCGATCTGCGGCGGCGCGCGCGCAGGGCGCACTCGCGCGATTCGCGCCGAGAGGCCCTGCCCGCGACTCTGACCGTCGTCGGGTCGTCGGCGCGTGAACGTGACGTAGGTGCGACACGTGTCGCTCCATTGCCCCAGCGGCCTACGCGCGGAGCGCGCCTTCGCCTGGCCCGCGTCGTGCGTGGCCGCGCCGCGGGGGCATTGCGATGTCACGTGCGAGCTTCAGCGCTCGCCAGAATTGACCCACTTGTGCTCGTCAAAAGTGACCCACCACAATTGCTCGGCGCGAGGCGAGCAGATCAGCGTTGGCGCGCGCCAAACGGCCCCCGTCCGCTCGCGTCGTGCCGAGCCCCGTGCCGGCTTCGCGGCGTTCTGGGGCCGGAAAGCGAGTCCGGCACGGCGTGCGGCGAGGTCACGGGTCAAGCCTCTCGGCTGGCTCGTCAGCGGTCAATCGTGAGCGCGTGATCAGTGGACCAGTTCTCACGAGCAGAGGCGGGTCAATTCTCGATAGCGTCGAAGCGTCAGGATGTCCTATCCGCCGATGGCGGGCGAACATCCACGCGGCCGTCGCCACCGAAAGCGTCTCGAGCACCTTTATCGCTACATCGCGCGACCGCCGCTCTCACTCGAGTGCGCTGTGCGAGAGCAGGTGTTAGCGAGCGCGCTGGTTGAGGGACCGAGCACAGAGATCGAGCACGCTGCGTGAAGGGATCACTGCAATGCCGGTGACGATGGGCATCGCGTAGCCGGTTTCTCGCGTAGGTGCCCCGCGCCG
>JALYRN010000534.1 GCA_030855295.1 Myxococcota bacterium
CGGCGCGGGCGCGGCGAACGGCGCGAACGGCGCGAACGTGGCGGACGCCGCGTCCGTCGCCCCGACGCTCCGCTCGTCGCCGAGCCGAGGCCTGAGCCACGGGCCCTGCACCGCGCTCTCCATCTCGATCGACAGCATCGTCGCCTGCGGGCTCGCCCGATGGACGACCGTGAGCTCCACCCCGAAGTCATCGGCGAGCGCGGCACGCCCCGGCGGCATGAACGCCACCGTGTCGCGCGACTCGAGCGCATCGAGCTCCGCCGCGCTCCAGCTCGGTCCGGCGACGACCGTCCGGCTCGGATCGACCGCGCGCTCGGCGACCGCCGGCGAGACCGCGTCGACGCAGAGCGCCGCCGAGCCGAACTCGACGATGTGTCGGCCCGCGAGCCGCACCGAGCCGCCGATGCGCTCGCCGTCGATCGTGACGTCACCGTCTCGTCCGACGACCCACAGCGACGCTCCGTCCCACACGAGATCGAGGTGCTCGGGGAGCACCCCGGCGCCCTGGATCATCCAGCCACCCGGCGCGCTCCCCACCGACAGGTGCGCCGGCCCGACGCCGGCGCTGATCTCGCGGACGCTCTCCGGCGAGTGACCGCGCAGCACCACCGCGCGCGCCCACGCCGAGGGCCCGTTCTGGCGCTGCGCGCCCGAGAATTCCGGATGGCTCATCGTCCTCTCCCCCGCCCCGTGGAGGCGCTCTCGTCGATCAGCAGACCGAGCCCGAGCTGCAGCTCGCGCTCCAGCTCCGCGAGGAACGCGGTGTACTCGTCGTCTCGGTGGCTCGTCAGCTCGCGCAGCGCCCGCGTCGCCTCCAGCGCTTCGGCGTCGTCGCCGCGCTCGAGGCTCTGCGAGAGCGAGAGCCGGAGCCGGCGATAGGTCCGCTCGACGTCCTCGCGGAGCACACGTCCCTCGGCGCTGGCGCGCTCGGCCGCCGGCACCGCGCCCGCCGCGAGCAGGCACGCCTCGGCGCTCTGGTAGAGCGAGACCGCCTCGATGCCGTCCTGGTAGTCGTAGTGGAAGCGCTCTCCGCGCGCGCGCGCCGATCGCAGGGCCTCGGAGCCCGCGCCACTCGGGCTCTGCGAGGACCCGTGGCACGCGCGCGGCTCGGCGCTCCAGAGCGCGCTCGGCTCCAGCGCGTCGCTCGAGAGCCCCTCGGCGCTCGCGCTCCGGGCGCGCACCACCGCGACCGTGACGAGCGCCGCCGTGCCGAGGGCGACCGCGAGCAGGAGCGTGCGGAAGCGGCTCCCCTCCTTCGCGGCGGTGCGCACCCCGATCTCGATCGTGACGCCCGCGACCGAGATGTGGCCGCCCCACGGCACGAGCCCGTCCTCGAACGGCTGATCGTCGCGCGTCACCGGCACGCTCGCGCTGCGCGCGATCGCCACCCAGCATCCGTCGTCGCGCGGGACCAGCAGGAGATGCTCGTCCTCGAGCCCGAGCTCCGCGGGCAGGCGCAGCGCCGCGTTCGCGCCCGCGCCGATGGTCGTGCGCTTCGCGAGCGGGTGCTCGACCTCGGAGCGATCGGGGAGCGTGACTCTCAGTCTTCGTTGCATCTCAGAGCTCCGTGAGCGTGATGACGACCGGGCCGAGCACGAGCAGCATGATCGCGCCGAAGATCAGGAGGAGAGGGATCATCAGCTGCAGCGCGGCGCGCGCTGCGGCCTCCTCCGCGAGCACGCTCCGGCGCATGCGCAGCACGCGCGCCTGAACGCGCAGGATCTCGACGAGCGGCGTGCCCTTCTCTTCCGCCTGCACGACGGCGCCGACGAAGTCGCGCACCGGGCGGGTCGGAACGCGATCCGCGAACCCGAGCAGCGCGTTGCTGCGCGTGGTGCCGAGCTCGAGCTCGTCGAAGATGCGCCCGAGCTCGTCGGCCGCGGGCGTGCCCGGCACCAGCGCGTCGCCGAGCACGCGCCGCAGCGCCGCGGGGAAGTCGAGCCCGGCGCCCATGCAGAGCGTGAGCAGATCGACGGCGTCCGGCAGGCGACGCTCGATCTCCTTGCACCGTCGCGCGGTCTGATCGTTGAGCTGCGAGAACGGATGCACCGCCCCGACCGCCGCCATCACGATCGCCACCCACGCGCCCCACCCGAAGCGCAGCGCGAGCAGCGCCCCGATCGTGCCGAACACCAGCGCGTAGAGCGCGGACATCGCGACGATCTCGTCGGCGGTCAGGCCGAGCCAGTGCCCCGACCTCATCAGCGTCTGATCGAGGCGCGCGCGCCACGTGTCGCTGGGAACGCGACCGACCCACGAGGCGATCACGCGCAGCAGCGGCTCGATCGCGCCGAACCCACCGGAGGCGCGCGCGCGCTGCCGCTGCATGCCGCGCGGGCCGTAGCTCGGGCTGACGATCGCCGGGATCCGCGCGAGCGTGAAGCTGACGCCGAAGAGGCCGACGCCCGAGAGCGCGAGCGCGAGGACGACGAGGACGTTGGGATCGAGCTGCGGCACGTGGTTCTCCCTTCTCTCGAGGTCAGACGTCGATCTCGAGGATCTTCACGGCCGTCCCGATCGCGACGAGCCAGAGCAGCACCGCGATCGCGATCACGATCCAGCCGACGAGCGAGAGCATCAGCGGCGCGAAGAAGTCGTGATCGACCGCCGAGATCCCTGCGAGCATCCCGAACGGCATCAGCGCGAGCACCCACGCCTGGCCACGGCCCTCGGCGGTCTTGGTGCGGATCACGCCGTCGAGACGCGCCATCTCGCGCAGCTGCGCGGCGGACACCTCGAGGATGTCCGGCAGGCTCCCGCCGGTGTTCCGCGCGATGATCAGCGTCGAGAGCACCGCGCGGATGGTGCGGCTGCCGATCCGATCACCGCTGTTTCGGAGCGCGTCGTCGAGCGGGACCCCGAGCTTTCGCTCCTTGAGCAGGAGATCGAACTCCTCGCTGATCGGCGCGCCGACCATCCGCGCCGAGTACTCCAGCGCTTCGCCGAGCGCGGGAGTCGCGCGCAGTGTGTTCGCCAGTCCCATCATCCATCCATCCAGCTGCTCTTCCATGCCCGCGACCCGGCGATCGCGGGCGCGGCGCAGCAGCGCGAGCGGCAATCCGATCACCAGCGGCACGAGGAAGAGCGGAACGAGCTGGCGCGTGATGCTCGCCGCGATCGCGAGGACGATCACGACGGCGAGCTGCAGCGCCGCGAACCGCGCGCCTCCGAGCGGCAGGTGCACGAAGGACCCGTCCCGGTCGACGATCGCGACGTAGCGCCGCCACGCGAGGAGCGTCGGGCTCTCGGCGTTGCCGAGCTGGCTCATCGTGAGCGCGAGCAGGCCGACACCGAGCAGCGCGAGGCCGAGCGCGCTCATCCACGAGATCGAGAGAGAGAGATCCACGACATCCTCCTTTCGCGCACGAGCCCCTCGGGCCCCGTCTATCGAGCGATCGCGAGCGGATCGCCCGCGCCGACCGAGGTCTGCAGCGCGCGCAGCCGCTCGGGATCGCCGAGGTCGCGATCGGTGGCGACCCCGAGCCCCTCGACCAGCGCGATGTCGCCGGGATTGCGCAGCGCGAGGCCGAGCGACCCCGAGGCGTCCGCGTGCAAGAGCGCCTGCGACTGCTCGACGGTCGCGGCGATCGTCACGTGCTGCGATCCCTGCGCGACGCACGCGCCCTGCGCCCCGCGACCGACGTCGCCGCCGACCGCGAGCACCAACATGTTCTGCAGCAGCGGCGCGGTGCCGGTGCCGTCGGCCTCGTTCGTGACGTGGTGGAACACGTCGACGCGGTCGCCCGGCCGGAGCAGCCCGTCGAACGCGGACGCGGCGTCGACGTTCACCGTCACGGCGCGGATCCCGCTCCGCACCAGGCCCGACAGCGCGCGCGCGCCCTGCTCGCCGGTCTCGATGTCGCTCCAGAGCAGCGACTGGTTGGGCTCGACGCCCGCCCGCGTGCGCAGGCCGATCACCGAGTGCACATCGGCCGGACGCACGTGCCGCCGCTCGACGTACGACTCCGGCATCGAGCGCACGCCGAGCATCTCCTCCGTGAGCACCGTCCCCGGCGCGGCGTCGCGCGTGACGATCACGATCTGTACGGGCGCCCCGCCGCCCGCCTGCGCTTGATACTGACGCATCGACAAGAACATCACGCCCACTCCGAGGAGCGCGACGATCGCCGACGTCAGGAATGCTCCGATACGCATGCTCACTCCATCTCCGCCATCTCGACGGTCACTCGCCCCTCGGCGTCCTCGGCGATCACGACGACCACGATTCGGCCGCCGCGCTCGGCCACGAGCCCACGCGCGCTCTCCGACTCGTACGCTCGGCCCTCTTCCTCCTCGAGGAAGCGGAAGCCGTGGCTCGGGAGGTCGTCGCGATAGAAGCGCTCGAGTCCGTCGGCGGTGAGCGACGTGTTCTCGTACACGGTCAGCGAGTACGGCTCGTCGCCGGCGCGCGCCGACAGGATGCGGCGCGACTGCGGCGGCCGAGCGACGCCCTCGAGGTCGACCCCCGGCGCGTCGCCCTGCGGCGGGAACATCGCGTAGAGATCGAACGCGCCTTCGGTCCAGTACGCGACGAAGTGCGACCCGTGCTCGGCGCGCTCCGCGAACGCGTAGCGGAGGTGGCCGACCTCCGAGAGGTCGCCGGTGTCGACGAAGCGCTGCACGCGCGCGAGCAGCTCGCCGGGCGACATTTCTTCCGCACCGAGATCGAGACACGCGACGTAGCCGCGCTCCTCGTCGCCCTCCCGGAGCGTGCCGTCGAGCCAGCCGCCCCGCGCCACCTCGACCTCGCCGGCACGCTCGAGCTGCGCGTCGAAGTGCCCGTCGCGCTGGCGACAGCGCGCCTCGAACTGGTCGAGCACGCCCGCGACGTCGCGATCGTCCATCCCCGACGACACGAGCATCTGCGAGCCGTTGATCGTCAGCGCCGTCGGCGCGCTCTGCTGCCGCGCGTCCGCGAGCCGCATCATCTCCGCGCCGAGCGTCACCATCGTCTCGTCGAGATCCGCGCGAGCCTCCCGCGCCGCGAGCACGGACCCGAGCGCCCACACCACCGTGAGCACACCGAGCACGCGAGCGGAGCCCAGGACCCGCGCGCGCCACCCGCGC
>JALYRN010000535.1 GCA_030855295.1 Myxococcota bacterium
GCGGAGGTCGGCGGGGACGCGGGCGCTCCCGATGCCGCGCTCGACGCCGGCGATCCGACGACGCCGCACCAGTGGGCCCACATCCTCCAGCTCGAGGAGCGCACCGAGGACGCGACGCTCGCGCTCGGTCCGCCCGACGGCCGCTGCGCCCGCATCGCGCCGGGCGGGACCGTCCACGTCGAGCTCACGCCGGGCGCGCGCATGGAGACCGACGGCACCGAGGCGCCCGACGTGCGCGTGTACGTCTCGGAGGGATCGACCTCGTACCGCGTCGACGTCGGCGTCGAGCGGCGCCAGTTCACCACCATCGCGCAGGGACTGATCGCGAGCACGCCCCTCGACGTCGACCAGTACGGCATCTCGCGCTTTCGCTACGTGCGCGTGAAGAACCGAGAGCGCCGCGGCGAGGTGTGCCTCGACGCGATCGGCACGTACGCGCACCCAACGCCCTGATCGCCGCATCCGGTGGAGAGCCGGTCTCGGATCAGAGCTCCACGCGCGCGCCGAGCAGGCCGCCGCCGGGCAGCGAGATCGCGTCGAACGTCACGCGCGCGGTCGCGCCGGTCGCGGGATCGATCACGTACTCCTGCTCCGTCCACGTGCGCTTGATCGAGAGCCCGAGCACGAGCGCGAGCGCCGAGAGCCCCTGCACCACGCCGGAGACGATGATGCCCGCGTCGTTGCCGCCGAGATCCTGCGTCAGCATCAGCCACGGGCCGATCACCGGGATCCACGCGTACGTCGCGGCATCACCCTCGAACGCCGACGACGAGATCGTCCAGGTCGTCACCCACGCCACCGGCAGCACGATCAGCCCCGGCAGCCACAGCCCTCGGATGCTCGCGCTGTGCTCGACCGGAACGAGCCGCGCCTGCGTCGTCGGCGGCGCGATCGGAGCAGCCCGCGGAGGCGGCGCGAGCGGCGCGTACCCGTACGGCCTCGACCCGTACGGCCTCGACCCGTATGGCGCGGCCGCGTCCGGCGGCACGCCATAGGTCGGCGCTCCGTAAGGCGACGGCGCAGGGACGGGCGCGCTCGGCGCGTCGTAGCCGGGTGGCAGGTGCGGGTCGCCGCTCTGCGCGTGCGCGGGCGACGCGATCACCGCGAGCGCGACGCTCGTGAGAGAGACGACGAGCGCTCGCATGCTGCCTTCCACCGTCGCGGCCTCCCGAGTCATCGCCGAGCTCCATGATGCGCCAGGAGCGCGGTTCGAATCCACCGTGAGATCTCGCCGGAGACGTTTGTCCCGCCATTCAGATGCACGTTAGTCTCTCGACGTGCGCCCGACCCTGTCGCTGCTGACGTATGCGCTGCTCCTCGTCACGTGTGGGCTCGTCGGCTGTGGGGAGGCGGCCACCATCGATCCCGATGCCGGTCCGGATGCCGGGCTCGCGGACGCCGGACCGCCGCCTGCGTCCCGGCCCGCCACCGCACCGCTGATCCAGTGGGTCGATCCCTTCATCGGGACCGGGGGCGTCGGCTACAACGACATCGGCAGCACCTACCCCGGCCCCGCCATGCCCTTCGGCATGATCCACCCGGGCCCCGACACGATGAACGAGACCGGCGCGCCGCTGCACACGCACTGCGTCGGCTACGCGCACGGCGACGAGTACATCCGCGCCTTCTCGCACACGCGCATGAACGGCGTCGGCATCGCCGACTACGGTGCCGTCGCCCTGATGCCGACCGTCGGCATGAGCGCCGAGCGCACGACCACGCTCGGGCACCGCTCGCATTTCGAGAAGGCGAGCGAGACCGCGTCGCCCGGCTACTACGCGGTCACGCTCGACAACGGCGACGGGGAGGCCGACGACGTGCGCGTCGAGCTGACCACGGGGCTGCGCGCGGCGCTCCACCGCTACACGTTCGAGGCCGGCGCCGACGCGACCGTGCTGCTCGACGTCGGGCACGCGCTGCAAGGCGTCGAGATCGTCGACGGCGCCGTGACGATCACCCCCGATGCCCGCGAATTCGAGGGCTTCGTGCGCTTCTCGGGCGGTTACTCGGGGCGCTTCGGCGGCATGAGCGTGTACTTCGTCGCGCGCTTCGATCGCGCGTTCGCGGCGCACGGCGTGTGGCAGGCGGGCGCGCTGCACGAGGGCGAGCTCACGCGCGCGGGCGCCGACGTCGGCGCGTGGGCGCGCTTCGACACGTCGACCGAGCCCGTGGTGCGCGTCGCGGTCGGCATCTCGTTCCTCGACGTCGCGCGGGCGCGCGCGAACCTCGAGGCCGAGGTGAGCGATCTCGACTTCGATCGCGTGCGCGGCGCCGCCGAGGCGGCGTGGGAGAGCGAGCTCGCGCGCGTCGAGCTCGAGGGGCGCGACGAGCGCGACTTCCGCATCTTCTACACCGCGCTCTACCGCACGCTGCTGATGCCGACGCTCGCGACCGAGTCGGACGGGCACTACCGCGGGCTCGACGGGATGGAGCACGTCGCCGACGGCTTCACCTACTACACCGATCTCTCGCTCTGGGACACGTACCGGACCTTCCATCCCTGGGCGACGCTGATGTGGCGCGAGCGCGCGCGCGACTTCGTGCGCTCGATGATGGCGATGGCCGAGCAGCACGGCAGCTACCCGCGCTGGCCGCTCGGCGTCGGCGAGACCCGCGGCATGCTCGGCGACCCCGCGGTGATCGTGATCGCGGACACCTGGCAGCGCGGCGTCTCGGACTTCGATCTCGCGCGCGCCTACGAGCTCGCCGTCGTCAGCGCCGAAGGTGATCCCGCGAGCGGCGGTCGCGGGTCGATGGAGCCCTATCTGCGCCTCGGCTACGTGCCGATGGAGACCGGCGGATGGAGCACCTCGAAGACCATGGAGTACGCCTACGCCGACGACGCGCTCGCGACGATCGCGCGCGCGCTCGGCCATGACGGGGACGCTGCGCGCTACGAGACGCGCGGCCGCGCCTACCAGAACGTCTTCGACGCCGAGCGCGGCTTCTTCGTCGGCCGTCACGAGGACGGACGCTTCCAGGACGAGTTCGACGAGCAGCGCTGGCAGGACGCGTACTCCGAGGGCAACGGCTGGCAGTACCTCTGGCTCGCGCCGCACGATCTCGACGGGCTCGCGGAGACGCTCGGCGGACGCGACGCCGCCCTCGCTCGGCTGACGCGCTTCTTCGAGGAGAGCGAGCTCGAGCGCCGCACGTTCGCGCCGCCCGCGTGGTACTGGCACGGCAACGAGCCCGACCTGCACGCGCCCTTCGTGTTCGCAGCGCTCGGCGATCACGACGGCACCGCGCGCTGGGCCTCGTGGGCGCGGCGCACGTTCTACGACGACGCGCCGACGGGGCTGCCGGGCAACGACGACGGCGGCACGATGAGCGCCTGGTATCTCTTCGCGAGCCTCGGCCTCTATCCGCTCGCGGGCGACGACGACTACGTGCTCGGCACGCCGCTCTGGACGCGCGCGGTGCTCCACCTCGAAGGAGGCGACCTCGTGATCGAGGCGCCGGACGCGAGCGCGGGCGCGGTGTACGCGCGCGAGATCGCGTGGGACGGCACACCGATCGCGCCGCTGCGGATCGAGCACGCGACCATCGCCGCGGGCGGCACGCTGCGGTTCGAGATGACCGGCGCTCCGACGAGACCGTGAACCGACGAGCGCGGGCGCGCCGGTTGCAATCGCGGCTCCCGACGGTGCACGGGTGATGCGCGCAGACGCGAAAGTAGAGGCCATGATGTCGGGCAGGGCGAGCGCTGCGATCGGGACTCCGCACACGATCGCGACGACGCGGCGCGCCGCGGCGCCAGCGCACCGCGATTCGCGTGCGATCGCCCCGGTGGCGACACGGGCGCGCAGGTCGTCCATTCTCTGGTCGATCGCGCTCGCCGCGCTGCTCGCGAGCGCCGCGGCGCCGTCGCTCGCGCGGGCGCAGACCGTCGACACCGTCGTCTCGAGGCACCGCGGCGGCTGCACGACCGCGGGCGTCGAGGGGCTCAGCGAGCAGCTCGTCCGCACGCACCTCTGCATGTTCCCCGGCGCAGTCACGACGTTCGCGCCGCACGCCGGCATCACGCTGACGTCCTCGCGCGTCCACCCGCTGAGCTCGGTCGCGACGCGCGACGCGCTCCATGCGGCGGCCGCGGGCGGCTCGCTGCAGGTCAACTCCGCGTTCCGCACCTTGGTGCAGCAGTACCTGCTCTATCACGAGGGCGGATGCGGCCGCGCCGCGACGCCAGGCTCGAGCAACCACCAGTCGGGCGTCGCGGTCGACCTCCAGAACTACTCGGCCGCCCTCACGCGCATGCGCGCGGCGGGCTGCAGTCATCCGTACCCCGGCGACGACCCGGTGCACTTCGACTGCCCGGGCCCCGACATGCGCTCGGGGTCGATCCTCGTGTTCCAGCATCTCTGGAACGCGAACAACCCCGGCGACCGCATCGCCGAGGACGGCGCGTACGGACCGCAGACTGCGTCCCGCCTCGGCCGCAGCCCCGCCACTGGCTTCGCGACGGACGGCTGCATGGTCGAGCCGCCGCGGACGTGGGGCGCGGCCTTCGTCGCGCAGTCCTTCCCGGTCGCCGCCGATCCGCCGATCGAGCTGCGCCCCGGCGAAGAGCTCACGGGCTTCATCGAGCTGCGCAACACCGGCACCGAGACGTGGGATGGCAACACGCGGCTCGCGACCACGCAGCCGCGCGATCGCACCAGCCTCTTCGCGGGCCCGGACTGGATGTCGGGCCACCGCGTCGGCAGCGTGGGCGGCACCGTTCCGGCCGGCGGCACGTGGCGCTTCGACTTCACGATCCGCGCGCCGGACGCGCCCGGCGAGCACCGCGAGCACTTCGGCGTCGTGCAGGAGGGCGTCGCGTGGTTCAGCGATCCCGGCCAGCTCGGACCGGCCGACGATCAGCTGCAGCTCCGCATCCTCGTGATCGAGCCCGATCCGATGGGCACGCCCGACGCGGGCGTCGTCGGCGCGTCCGACGCGGCCACGCCGGACACCGACGCTGAGATCGTGATCGCCGACGGAGGCACGCTCGCCGGCCGCGACGCGGGCGACGACGGCTTCGAGCTCAGCGGCGGATGCTCATGTCGCGCCGCAGGCACCAGC
>JALYRN010000536.1 GCA_030855295.1 Myxococcota bacterium
GTCTCGACGGGCGGCGGCTCCGCCGAGATCGCCGGCGCCCCGAGCGCGTCGACGCCGTTCTGCGCGCTCGCGCTCGCCGCCGGCGCCAGCGCCGCGAGCATCATCGCGAGCGCCACGACCGCGAGCTGTGAAGCCTTGGTGGTCACCGGAGAAGCGTCGGTCCGAGCCGAGAGATTTTCCAGTACGCACACGGCGATCCCCGAACGGCGAGCTCCGCTCGAAGCCTGTCTGAAAATCGGCTCGCCCGCTCCGGTCGCTTCCGTCCGCGCACGAAGCGCGCGCTCCCGTACGCGGCCTCCGGGGCGAGCACTCCTGTCGACTCAGGCGACGACCTGCAGCGCGCGCCGCGGTCGCTCCTCGGGAAGCGTCTGGAAGGCCTTCTTCCAGTCGCCGAAGCGACCGCCCGCGTGCACCGCGTCGAGCACTGCCCGGCCCTCGGCGCGCCCGCCCTGCGCGAGCACCCACTCGATCCACGCCCAGCGCGCGCTGGTCCCGCGGATGTCGACGCGCCCCTTCACGCCGCGGCGCAGCTGCTCGAGGCGCTCCTCGACGACCTTGATCCCCGCGAACGGCACTCCGTCGAGCGGCGTGTTCCGCTTGCTGACGAAGGGCGCGATTCCCAAGGAAAGAGGCGCAATTCGAGACAGCTCGGTCGCGAAGCCGATCAGCTCCGCGATGTCGCTCTCGTCCTCGCCGGGCAGCCCGACCATCATGTAGAGCTTCATCCGCTCGAGGCCGTGCGCGCGCGTCAGCTCCGCCGCGCGGATGAGGTGCCGCTCCTGCGCCTTGCGCTGCACCAGATCGCGCATGCGCTGGCTCGCGCCGTCGCTCGCGGTCGTCAGCGTGCGGTAGCCGCCCTTCTTCAGTGCGGCGACGAAGCGATCGTTCAGCCGATCGGGACGCAGCGACGAGAGGCCGACCTCGCGCCCCTGATCCGCCAGCGTCTCGACGATGTCGGCGATGTGCGGGTGATCGCTGACCGCCGCGCCGACCAGGCCGACGCGCCGCGCGTCCGGCGGGATCAGCCCGAGGATCTTCTCCATCGGCACGATGCGCATCCCGCCGTTCGTGCTGCGGCGCATCACGCAGTACTTGCAGCCGCGCGAGCAGCCACGCTCCGCCTCGAGCAGGAACATGTCGCGCAGCTCGGTGTGCGGCGTGCGGATCGCGCCGTACGCCGGGAGCACGTCGAGGTCGGCCTTCGCGATGTCGGGCATCGAGTCGCCGTGCAGCGAGGGCACGAAGCACGACGGAATCTCGTCGGCCAGCGCGTCGAGGACCGCGTGCTTGCGGCCGCCCGAGAAGATCACGTCGAGCGCCCGATGGATCGTCTGATCGGCCTCGCCCATCAGGATCGCGTCGGCGAACGGCGCGAGCGGCAGCGGGTTCGAGAAGGTCAGCGGCCCACCCGCGAGGACGATCGGATGGCGCTCGTCGCGATCCTCCGCGAGCGGCGGGATTCCCGCGAGCTCGAGGCACTGCACCAAGCCGGCGAGCTCGATCTCGTAGGCGACGCTGGTCGCGATCACGCCGAAGTCCGAGACCGCGCGCTCCGACTCGTACGTGATCAGCGGCAGCCGCGCGCGCTTCCACGCCTCGACGTCGTCGGGCAGGAACGCGCGCTCGGCGACCCGCCCGCTCTCGTGGATCGCGCGGTAGATCGTCTGGTAGCCGAGCGAGCTCATGCCCGTCCGGTACGGGCTCGGATAGACCAGCGCGACGCGCTCCGGGCGATCGCTCCGGAGCGTTCCGATCTCGTCGGCGATCCGATCCCGGATCTCCGCGCGAAGCTTGTCTGCCTGGCTCATTCGCGAAAGGGCCGAGGAGTATGGGGCGAGACCCCGCCGACCGGTAGCCGACTCCCGTACGGTCCCTCCGGGGCGAGCACTCCTGCTGGCAATCGGCTCGCCCGCTCCGGGACCTTCCGTCCACGCGCGAGGCGCGCGCTCCCGTACGGTCCCTCCGGGGCGAGCACTCCTGTCGAGTCACGGGATCGCGCTGAACACGCGGTCCCAGCGGATGCGGGTCTCGTTCGACCAGTAGATCGCCAGCGCCCGCCCCTTCACGCGCTCGATCGGGATCATGCCGACGCGCGGGTTGCGGCTGTCGTTGCTGCGGTCGCGGTGGTCACCCATCACGAAGATGTGCCCGGGCGGCACCAGCATCGGCGAGTAGCTCTCGGGCACGCTCAAGAGCGAGTGGCTGGTGCGCCAGCGCTGCTCGCCGATGCCCTCCTCGATCCACTCGCAGTCGGTCGGGTCCTCGCTGCTCTCTTCTTCGCGGCAAGGCCCGACCACGCGCCGATGGATCGGCTCGCCGTTGCGCCAGATCACGTCGTCGCGGATCTCGATGCGGTCGCCCGGCACGCCGATCACGCGCTTGACGATGTCGATGTCGTCGTACGGGCTCTTCACGATCACGACGTTGCCCGGCTCCGGCATCCCCCAGCTCAAGACCGCCTGGTTGGTGAACGGCAGGAAGAGCCCGAACGGGAACTTCGCGACCACCACGCGATCGCTGTTGAGCAGCGTCGGCTCCATCGACGGCCCGTCGATCTCGAAGGCCTCGAAGAGCACGATCCGGATGAAGAACGCGAGCAGGACCGCGCCGACGATCGTCTTGAGGTTCGACTTGGTGCGCCGCCAGCGCTCCTCGTCGCTCTCGCGCGCGGCCGCGATCTTCGCCGAGCCCGCATCGCCCACCGGCGAGGCGACCGCTGCGTCTTCGTCCAGCGGCTTCGCCGGCTTGGTGGGATCGCTCATCCGTGCGCCTTCATCCGTGCACGGTCGCGCCGAGCGGGAGCGACGATGCGAGCGTGGCCTCGCGCTGTGCGAGCGTGCGCAGCCGATCGCGCGCGGCGTCCTCGCCGAAGCGGCTCTCCGCGAGACGCGCGAAGAGGCGATAGTGCGCCGCCTCCGACGCCATCAGCCCGCGATAGAACGCGCGCAGCGACGCGTCGTCGAGCTCGTCCCCGAGCAGCTTGAACCGCTCGCACGAGCGCGCCTCGATCAGCGCCGAGATCAGCAGCCGATCCAGCAGCGCGGGCGACTCGTCACCGTCGGCGCGCGCGCTCTTGCGGAGCGCGACCACGTAGCCGTCGGCCGCCGGGATCGAGAGCTGCCCGCCGCGGGCGCGCACCCGCGACTCGACCTCGCGGAAGTGCTCCGTCTCCTCGTGCGCGAGCTCGACGAGGGGCGCGACCATCTCCGGCATCTCGCCGCCGTAGCGACCGACCAGGCTCAGCGCGGTGTGCGCCGCCTTGAGCTCACAGTGCGCGTGGTCCGAGAGCAGACGATCGAGATCGCGCTCGACGGCCTGCACCCAGCCGGGGTCCGTCGGAGCGAGGAGGCCGAGCATCAGGGCGCGAACGCTATGGTGGCGGGCCTCCCCGGTCAAGGAAGGCCCGCGGCGCCGCGGACCTTCACAGGAGCGCGAGCAGCGAGGCCACGATCGAGAACGCGAAGCAGCCCAGCGCCAGCGAGAGGAACAGCGTCACTGCCTTCAGGATGAAGATGCTCCGCAGGTTGCTGAACGAGCGCACCAGCTGGTGCGCGCCCTCGCGCTCCTTCCGCAAGGCGCGCCCGAAGTGCCAGCCCGCGAGCAAGCTCCAGAGCCCGATGCCCCCCATCAGCACGGCGATCACCGCGCTCGGCACGCTCGCGCGCCCGGTCGCCCACTGCACCGCGCAGGTGATGCTGATGCCGACCGTCGCCAGCCCCGTCAGCCCGATCCACCCGGCGAGCGATCGGATCATGCGGGCCTCGGCCGAGCCGAACGACACGCTCCCGGAGAGCACGCTGGTCGCGACGCGGTTGTGGACCGTGCTCGGCGGCGGGATCGAATCGGTCCGCCGCGGCTCGCTCGGCGCCGCGGGGTCGCCAGGAGGGATCGAATCGAGCCCGAGCTCGCTCGAGATCACCAGCTCGAGACGACGCGGCGGGCTCGGCTTCGCCTTCGCGTCGCTCCGCTCCGGGCTCGCCTCCCGCGGGCTCTCGGTCGGCTCGGGCGGCTCGGTGCTCATGCCCACCCCGGCAGCGCCCACGCCAGCGCGGCGCCGAGCAAGAGCACCGCGAGCAGCGCCTCGATGCGGTAGTACGCGCGCATCCGCCGGAGCGCGTGCTCGAGGTGCTGCTGGTCCTGCTCGCCGGTGTGCACCAAGCGCTCGAAGTCCTCGGCCGCGTCGATCATCAGCACGCCGCCCCCGAGCACCAGGATCCCGAGCACGAGCGCGCCCACGCCGAGCGCGGCGATCGCCTCGATCGTCACCTCGCCCAGCGTCACCAGCGGCGGCGCGGTGTCGGCCGCCGCGTCGAGCGCGTCCGGATCGGAGAACGCCTCGGTCGTGCCGTATGCGATCGACACCCCGATCACGACCAGCATCAGGAGCCCGCCCGCGAGCACCTGGAAGCGCCCGAGCACGCCCATCCAGCGGGCCATGCTGTCGATCACCCGCTCTTCCCGCGGATCGAAGGGGATCCGCGAGAGCGCTCGCTGATGCCGGGGCTCGCTCACGATCAGCCGCCCATCCTAGACGGAAGTCCCCGAGACCGCGTCGAAAACCGCCGATTCCCCGCCATTCGCCGGGTTCGAGACGGAGCGCTGCGGTCGTGGATTCAATGACACCGGAATCACCGGCGGCTACCCTGCGCGACCCATGCGCGTCCTCGCGTTCGACACCTCGGGCGACCACGGCGTCGTCGCCGTCACGACGAATGGCGAGGTGCGCGCCGAGCTCCACTCGCGGGCGCGCTCGCGCCAGGGCGAGTCGCTGCTGCCCGCGATCGAGCGCGCGCTCGCGATGGGCGAGCTGACGATCGGCGACATCGATCTGATCGCGGTCGGGCTCGGTCCCGGCTCCTTCACCGGCCTGCGCATCGGCGTCGCGACCGCCAAGGGGCTCGCGCTCGCGCGCGGCACTCCGGTCGTCGGCGTGCGCACCAGCCGCGCGATCGCGCGCGGGCTCTTCGGCGCGCTGCGGGTGCCGGTGATCGACGCGCACAAGGGCGAGGTCTTCATCGCCGCGTACGAGGCGCGCGAGGACGGCACGCTGGACTCGCT
>JALYRN010000537.1 GCA_030855295.1 Myxococcota bacterium
TCACGACGCGCGCGAGACGGTGCGAGGACGTGGAGCGAGCGGTGGAGGTCTTCGTCATGCGCGCATCAACAAGGGCGGCGCACCGAAATTCCCTGGGCTCGCGGTGTCAGGATCAGATCTGCACCGACTGCTTTCGGCGTTCGGTCACAGCGGCGTCCGCTACCTGCTGATCGGGGGACACGCGGTGTCGGCGCACGGGCGACCCCGCGCGACGAAGGACCTCGACGAAGGACCTCGATCTCTGGCTGGCCGGAGATCACGAGAACCTGGCGAAGGCGGCTGACGCGCTGGCGCGCTTCGGCGCCCCTCGCGCCATCGGCGAGGCGGTCATCGCCGCGGGGCCGACGGAGATCGTGTGGTTCGGCCGACCGCCGATGCGCGTCGATCTGCTGCGATCGATCGCTGGCGTCGAGTTCGAGGCGTGCTGGGCTCGCCGCTCGCAGGTCGTGCTCGACGGGATCGAGGTCCCGCTGATCGCGCGCGACGACCTGATCCGGAACAAGCTGGCGGCCGGTCGACCTCAGGATCGGCGAGACGCGCGCGCTCTGGGCGCTCCGCCCGCGGCGCGAAAGCGTTCGCCGCGCCGTACGTGAGGCCAGCCTCCCCTCTCCCTGAGCAGCTCGCGCGCTTCGATCGGCTACGCGCACGCATGCCGCCGCGCTTTGCGCGCGGCGTCGCGAGGTCTACGCTCGACGGCAAATGCGGATCGCGTGCGACTACCTGGTGCTCGGCAGCGGCGTCGCCGGTCTCACGTTCGCGCTCGAGGCGGCCAAGCACGGCTCGGTGATCGTCGCCACCAAGCGCACGCTCTCCGACTCGAACACGAACTGGGCGCAGGGCGGCATCGCCGCCGTGATGGACCCGGACAACGACAGCTTCGAGGCGCACGCCGGCGACACGCTCCGCGTCGGCTACGGCCTGAGCAAGCCGCAGATCGTCGAGATGGTCGTGCGCGACGGGCCCGCGCGCATCCGCGAGCTGATCGAGCTCGGCGCGCTGTTCGACCCGGCCGCGCGCGGCGCGCCGAACGAGAACGGCGGCCGGGGGCTCGATCTCACGCGCGAGGGCGGTCACACCGCGCGCCGCGTCGTGCACGCCGGGGACGTCACGGGGCGCGAGGTGCAGCGCGTGCTCGTCGAGGCCGCGCGCTCGCATCCGAACATCCGCGTCCTCGAGAACCACATGGCGATCGATCTGATCGATCTCGCCAAGCACGGCGGCCCCCACCTGGTCGCGGGCGCGTACGTGCTCGATCACGCGGCCGGCGCGGTCCACACGATCGCGGCGCGCGCGACGATCCTCGCGACCGGCGGCGCGGGCAAGGTCTACCTCTACACGTCGAACCCCGACGTCGCGACCGGCGACGGAGTCGCGATGGCGTATCGCGCGGGCGCGCTGATCGGGAACATGGAGTTCTTCCAGTTCCACCCGACCTGCCTCTACCACCCTGCGGCGAAGTCGTTCCTGATCAGCGAGGCCCTGCGCGGCGAGGGCGGCGTGCTGCGCCTCGCGAACGGCGATCCGTTCATGCAGCGCCACCACGACATGAAGGATCTCGCGCCGCGGGACGTGGTCGCGCGCGCGATCGACTTCGAGATGAAGCGCACCGGCGCCGACTGCGTGTTCCTCGACATGACGTCGAAGTCCGCGCCCTACCTGCGCGACCGCTTCCCGAACATCTACGAGGAGTGCGTGAAGTTCGGGATCGACATGGCGGCGCAGCCGATCCCGGTCGTGCCCGCGGCGCACTACATGTGCGGCGGCGTGATCGTCGATCGCGACGGTCGCACGAAGGTGCCGGGCTTGTGGGCGATCGGCGAGGTCACGTGCTCGGGGCTGCACGGCGCGAACCGCCTCGCGTCGAACTCGCTGCTCGAGGGGCTGGTCTACGGTCATCGCGCCGCGCTCGCGCTGTCGAGCCTGCGCAAGGAGTCGTCGGCGCTCGACGTGCCGGAGTGGGACGTCGGCGAGGCGGCCCCCAGCGACGAAGCGGTCATCATCACGCAGAACTGGGACGAGCTCCGCCGCTTCATGTGGAACTACGTCGGCATCGTGCGCAGCGCCCGCCGTCTGCGCCGCGCCGCGCGCCGCATCGCGCTGCTCAAGGACGAGATCCGCGAGTACTACTGGGAGCACCTCGTCACGCTCGACCTGCTCGAGCTGCGCAACATCGCCGATGTCGCCGAGATGATCGTCGGCTGCGCGAGCGTGCGCCGCGAGAGCCGCGGACTGCACTTCGACATCGATCATCCCGAGACCGATCCGAAGCAGGCGCGCGACACGCTGATCGTGCAGGGCGAGCCCCCGCACTTCGCGCACGAGTGACGGGCGGGGCTGCGGGCGCGAGCAATCCTGCGCTTGCTCCGGTACGGGCCCTTCGGGTCGGGTCAATCCTCTTCGCGCCGCGGATCGCGTCCGCGGGAGGTCGCGTCGACCTCGAGGACCGCGCCGCGTGTGCGTCGCGCTCGCACTCCGCTCCGAGGTCGCCCCGGCGGCGTCGGGATCGGGGTCGCAGGCTGCGTGTCGTCCTGCCGGCGCGCGCGGCCGTCCCGCGGCTTCGGCCCGTCGGGCACGGTGTCTCGGAGCGGTCCGCGGAGTGCTCTCGGTGCAGCCATCGTGGGTCTCTCTGATTACGGCCGGTGCGCGCCCGATCTGCACCGGGGTTTTCCCCGACAGCGCTCTTTTTTCTCGCGCGCAGGTTCTCGCGCCGCCGCCGCGCGCCCATCTTCCCGTGATGCGCGCGGATCTCCGCCCGATCGTGCTGCTCGCCCTCGCGACGGCGTGCAGCGCGGGTGAGGCGACGTACGCGTGCGGCCCGGTCGGCGCGTACCTCCTCTGCGATCTCGACCAGGCCTGCGTCGAGCATCGCTCCCCGATCGCGACGATGCCCAACCTCTGGACCTGCGAGCCCGACGTCGGCTGCGCGACGCCGCAGCGCGACTACTGCGGGGTCGACTCGACGAGCGCCGACTGCGAGCAAGCCGCCGCCGAAGCGACCGACGGCTCACGCCCGCTCGTCAGCATCGCGTCCTGCACCTACCCCTGAGCGACAGCGAGCCCTGCCGCCGAGCTCACATCACACCGCGACCGCGAGCGCCCGCGGTCGCTCGAAGAACTCGCCCACCGCCGCCGCGAGCGCCTCCGGCACCTCGTTGGCGAGCGAGTGCCGCGCACCCGGGAACACCTTCAGCTCCGAGCGCGGGATCAGCTGCGCGAGGCGCTTCACGCCCTCGCCCATCCGCAGCCCGTGATCGCGATCGCCCCACCCGAGCAGCGTCGGCTGCGCGATCTTGTCGGCGTACGTGAAGTGCGTGTGCAGGAACTGATCGAACGCGACCTCGAAGTACATGCGCACGAAGCCGGGCCCCATCACCTCGCGGTAGTACGCGAACGTATCCTTCAGCGTCTGCTCGCGCCCCGGCCACCGCGCCTCGTACCAGTACCTCGACTGCACCCACACGAAGGGCCAGAACAAGAAGCGCCCCGCCGCGCGGCCGAGCGCCTTGCCGACGTCGGCGACCATCCGCGCCGGCTCCCACGCGCCGGCCGGCGACCACGCCGCCAGCTCCGGAAACCGATCCGGCACGCGATGCCCCAGGCGCAGCGTCAGGTTTCCGCCGAGGCTCCCGCCGCCGACGCGCGCCTCCTTCACGCCCACGCGATCGAGGAACCCGAGCAGCACGTCTTCGTAGAGCTGCAGCGAGTACGGCTCGTTCGGCTTCTCGCTGTAGCCGCAGCCCGGCAGATCCGGCACCAGCACGCGATGACGGCGCGCGAGGTGCGCGACGATGTCGTCGTACTCCTCGATGCGCGACGTGTGCCCGTGCACCAGCAACAGCGGCGGTCCCTCGGCGTGCTCACGCTCGGTCGGACCGACGTCGATGTACCGCAGACGCAGACCCTGGACCTCCACGTCGCGCTGCTCGTGAGGCGTCGTCCGCGGGAGCAGTGGTCGGTGTCGGTCCATCGGGCGTGCTGTTGGCTTCACGCTCTTCCACTATGGTCCCCGTGAGGGCCGACGTCGACGCTCGGAGCGGGACTCGTTCACACCAGATCGCCGAGCTGCGCGATCGTCTGCCCGAAGTCCGCGCGCTCGGTCGTCGACTGCCGGAGGAACGTTTCGATCGCGTCGATCCGCGCCAGCGCCGCGTCGAGCTTCGGATCGCTCCCCTTCTTGTACGCGCCGAGCATCACCAGATCGCGCTTCGCCTCGTAGAGCGCGAGGTGCGCGCGCAGCTTCGCCGCTGCATCGCGATGCTCGCTCGTGGTCACGCGATCCATCACCCGCGACAGCGACAGCAGCGGATCGATCGCCGGCCATCGCCCGCGCGCGGCGAGCGCGCGATCGAGCACCACGTGCCCATCGAGGATGCCGCGCACCTCGTCGGCGATCGGCTCCTCCATGTCGCCGCCCTCGACCAGCACCGTGTAGAACGCGGTGATCGATCCCTTCTCGCTCGTGCCACTGCGCTCGAGCAGCTGCGGCAGCATCGCGAACACGCTCGGCGGATAGCCACGCCGCGCGGGCGGCTCCCCGGCCGCGAGCCCCACCTCGCGTCCCGCGCGCGCGAACCGCGTCACGCTGTCCATCATCAGCAGCACGCGCTTGCCGCGATCCCGGAACCACTCCGCGATCGCCGTCGCCACCCACGCGCTGCGCATGCGCACCAGCGCCGGCATGTCGCTGGTCGCGCACACCACGACGCCGCGGCTCCGCCCTTCCTCCCCGAGCGCGTCCTCGAGGAACTCGACCACCTCGCGCCCGCGCTCGCCGATCAGACAGACCACGAACACGTCCGCGTCCGACTGCCGCGCGATCTGCCCCAGCAGCGTGCTCTTGCCGACGCCGCTGCCCGCGAAGAGCCCGACGCGCTGCCCTTCGCCGACCGTCAGCAGCGCATCGATCGCGCGCACGCCGCTCGGCAGCGGTCGTGCGATGCGCGGCCGCGACATCGGGCTCGGTGGCGCGCGCATCACGTCCCAGGCCTCGCCCTCGATCTCCGGCCCGCCGTCGATCGGCTCGCCGAGCCCGCCGAGCACGCGGCCGAGCACGCCC
>JALYRN010000538.1 GCA_030855295.1 Myxococcota bacterium
GCCGACGAGCGCGCTCGATCGACCGCGCGAGGAAGGCCGACGCGGGATTCCCTCGCGCGTGCTGCTCGCGTCGCTGCGGCGGCGCGTGATCCCGCCGGCGCGCGCGTGCTTCCGTGCCGATCGCGCGGGGCGATCGTCGTACCAGGAGCGCGCCGAGATCCAGATCGAGCTCGCCGATCGCGAGATCGTCGCGGCGCGCGTCGGCGGAGAGATCGGGGCCTCGCTGCGGCAGTGTCTGCTCGAGGCGCTCGATCGGATCGAGGTGCCGGCGTTCGACGGCCGCGTGATCGTCACGTGGCCGCTCTACACCGCGCCCACGCTCCCGGCGCCGGTCCTCGAGCTCGCGCCCGAGATCGCCGACGAGGTCGACCGCGTCGCGCCGCCGGAGGAGTGAGAGCGGCGATCACTTGGGTCGAGTGTGGGATTGGACGGGGAGACCGTCGACGTGTCGGCGGGCGCGGGGTGGGGCTCGTCACGAGCGGCCGGCCGGAGTGCTGCCGGTGGGTGGGGCCGCGACCACTCTCACGATCCCGTCGCGCGGCGCATCGATGTCGCAGGACCAGCCGTCGAACAGCGCGGCCGACGAGCATGGATCGACCCAGCGCCCCGAGCGCGGCGCCAGCCCGTGCTTGCGCGCGTTGCAGATCACGTACGCGATCGCATGCCTCACCTGCCGCGGCGTCGTGAGCACGCGATCGAGATAGCGCTCGGCGAACACCGAGCCCGTGCGCCCCATCGCGCTGTTCACGGCGCGCGCGATCCGGACGCAGAGGCCCTTGATCGCGCGCGCCAGCGCGCGGCGGCTCTCCGCCTCCACGACGAGATGCCCGTGGTCCCGCTGCACCGAGAAGTGCGTGATGCGCATCCCGAGGCGATCCGCCGCCGCCCCGATCGCGCCGACCACGCGAAGGAACGTCCTGCGCGCGCGCAGGCTCCACACGTCCTTGCGCACCTTCAGCGTCACGAGCACGGGCTCGCGCCCACATCAGCGAGGCGCTCCAGTCACGCTCGCGTGGGGTTCGCTCTTTCGACGAGCGGCAGCCTTTGGCCCGGCGCAGCACCGTGAGATCGTGGGCAACGAGCACATGCGCTACGCAGGAGAGCGATGGCAGAGTTCCCGTTCGACGTGTGGGGAGAGGTTCGTGGCGCCGCGGCGGCCGGCGACATCAAGGAAGAGGTCGAAGCCGATCTCCACCTGCTGCTGGATGTGGAGTGGCCATTTGCCCCGACCGGACCCGACTGACCACCCGACGCCGAGCACCCAATCGCCCGAGCGCACTCGCTTGCTGCGCGAGTCGCTAGTCGCTCGACACGCTGCGGCGCGCGTGCAGTGCGGACGGCTGGTTTGGCGCGCCCGGCGTTCAAGAGTGAACGCATCGTTCGCGCAATCGTGATCTGGCTCAGCGCACCGCCGAGAACGCCGCATCGAACGCGCCGAGCGCGGGGACGAGCGCGGCGATCGCTTCATCGGTGTCGCCCTCGCGCACGGCTCGGACGGCGACCTGGCTCGACTGCGGCCAGGGCCCGTCGCTCGCGATCAGCCGCTCCACGTTCGGCACGAACACCCACCGCAGCCACTGCGCGAACGCCATCGTCCGCATGCCGAACGCGCCCATGTCGACGAGGGCTTCGTCGGCCGGTCGGGGTACGTCCCAGACGCGGCTGTCTTTCATGGCGAGGATGACGTCGTCGAGGAGAGCGCGGATCTGGGCTGCTCGAGGCATACACGCGAGCGTACGCGCCGTCGTGCCGCGACGTCACTTGGTCGCGAGACGGTGAGCGCCGGATCTGCGCACCCGAGTGCGCACGGAGTACGATCGCGTTCCGATGCTCGACACAGCTCGCGTCGCCACCTTCTCTGACACAGCGGGCTATCCGAGCTCGGTCGCGACCTGCCAATGCAGTGGCGGGCACGTCGACGGAGGCGCGCCGCCCGTATGGGGATGCCCACTCTGAAGGTGTCGCGGTGCTCGGCGGTGTGTCCGCCTGCGCGTTGGGATAGTCTGTCGCGACCATGCAAGAGCGCGCGACGAAGGTCCTCCGGTTCGCGGTGACGGGCGCGCTGCTCGGGACGGCGGGCGCCGCGTCGGGGTGCGAGTCGCTGAGCCGACTCTTCGAGGGCGAGCCGCCGTCGACCAACGTGCCGTACGAGGAACCGCAGCGCTTCGCCCCGAACCCGGGGCCGAACGAGCTCGATCCGCCGCAGCCGGACGTTGCGGTGGAGGTGCATCCGAACGTTCCGCCTCCGCCGCCCGAGGGCGCCACGGAGCCCGCGCTCCCGCATCCGAACGCCGCGCCGGTCGAGCCCGTGCCCGCGCCGAACGGCTGACGCGAGTGCGTCTCGATGATCCGCGGCGTCCTGCGTCGCAGCGCCTGCAGACGATCCACCGCCGTCAGATCGAGCGCGACGGCTGGCCCGACGTCGACGCCTTCGACCCCTCGTCGCACCCGCTCGCGGTCCGCCGCAACGCCGCGTATGCGTGGCACCGGCGCGCCTGCGAAGAGTACGAGTCGATCCACGAGTTCACCGCGCTCGGATACGCGCTCACGCGCGCGCGCGCCCCGATCGAGCTCCTCGGCGCGCTCTCGCGGCTGGTCACGGACGAGGTGCGGCACGCGGAGCTCGCGAGCCGCCTGGCGCTCGCGCTCTGTCCCGAGGAGCGCGATGGGCTGCTCGCGGATTTCCGCGCGCCCGCGCTGCCCTATCCGCGCGCGCCGGAGCGTGACGACGAGTCGATCCGGGCGTGGGCGGCGGATGCGATCTTGTGCTCGTGCTGCATCGGCGAAGAGCTGTCGCGCCCGCTCTTCGAGGCGATCGCGGTCGTCGCGACCGAGCGCTGCGTCGAGGACACCACGCAGCAGATCCTGAAGGACGAGCACCTGCACGCGGCGTTCGGCTGGGCAGCGCTCGCGCACCTGCTCGGCGAGCTCGGCGAGACGTCGCGGGCGTGGCTCGAAGGTCGCCTCGCGCATCGGCTCGCGGGGTTCGAGTCGACGTGCCGCGGCGGGCTCACGATCGACGAGCTCGCGAACACCGAGGTCGTGATCGCTCGCGGCGGTCCGAACCTCGGCATCCTCGAGCGCGTGCAGTACGCGACGATCTTCTACGCGACGCTCGAGAGTGAGATCCTGCCGCGCTTCCGCGAGCTCGGGTTCGACGCCGATCGCGCGTGGCAGACGCGGCCGCGCGTGTCGCCCTGACGGTTCGGACGAACGCGCGCGCCTGCCGCACTGGGCGCCTGTCTTCGGGTGCGACCACGTCGACGCGAGCACATTCGGCCGCGAGCACCTCCGACTCGGTCGAGGGCGCGCGGTCGCGACGGTCACGATCTCCCACGAAAACGCGAAGAATGATTGCGATGCGCACGTCGGGCTGCGCTCCAGCGTGCGGACGCACTACAACGTCAGGATGGCTTCGAGGACTCGAGCATGGTCATCGGCCCGCGGCGCCGCGCTCGCGCTCGTCTTGGGAGCGCTCTTCTTCGCGACGACGCACGCCGCGCGGAGCGGCGCGCAGTCCGGAGAGCAGATCGTGTTCGTGGTGCACGGGCTGCGCGTCGACGCCGGGATCGTCCGCGGGGGGATCTACGCGTCGAGCGAAGGCTGGACGCTGCCCGGACGGCAGGTCGCGGTGTGCACGGCGCGCCCGGCGCGTGGGACCGCGCGCTGCGCGATGGTCGCGCCCGGACCTGGTCGCTATGCGTTCGCGTTCTTCCATGACGCCGACGACGACGAGGCCCTGGATCGCGATCTCGTGGGGATCCCGCAGGAGGGCTACGGCTTCTCGAACGACGTCCGCCCCGGCCTCGGACCGCCGTCCTTCGACGACGCGGCGTTCACCGTCGCCGCCGGTCAGCGCTATCAGGCGCGCGTGACCACGCAGTACGGCTGGAGCCCGTAGCCGATCTCTTCGGGGGTCTGGGAAACGTCGGCTCCGCGCGCGGATTGAGCCATACTCGGCGCGTGCACGGCGCTGGCGATCGGCCGCGAACGGTCGGCCCCTACGTCATCGAGGCGGAGCTGGGGCACGGGGGCATGGGCACCGTGTACCGCGCGCGCGCGGCCGATGGGGCGCTGGTCGCGCTCAAGGTGGTGCGCAGCTCGCTGACGACGCGCGATGCGCTGCGGAGGTTCGAGCGCGAGGCGCGCATCCGCATCGAGCACGCGAACGTCGTGCGCGTGCTCGACGCGGGCGCGGACGCAGAGGGCGCGCCGTACATCGCGCTCGAGCTGCTCGAAGGAAGCACGCTCGCGGAGCGGCTCGCCGGCGGTCCGCTGCCGCCGGTCGACGTGCTCGCGATCGCGATGCAGGCCTGCCGTGGTCTCGAGGCGGCGCACGGCGCGGGCGTGGTGCATCGCGATCTGAAGCCGTCGAACCTCTTCTGCTGCGTGGACGGGACGGTGAAGCTGCTCGACTTCGGCGTGTCCAGCCTGCGCGACGCCGAGACCCGGCTGACGCAGAGCGGGCACGTGCTCGGGACGCTCTGCTATCTCGCGCCCGAGCAGGCCGAGGGGCAGACCGGCTTCGACCCGCGCACCGACGTCTGGGCGCTCGGCGTGGTGCTCTACGAGGCGCTCGCGGGGCGACCGCCATTCCGCGAGGACACCGCGCTCGCCACGGTGGTGGCGACGATGCTGGCGGATCTGCCGTCGCTGCGCGCGCTCTGTCCCGAGGTGCCGCCGGCGCTCGAGGCGGTCATCGTGCGCGCGCTCCGGAAGAAGCCCGCGGAGCGGTGGAGCTCGGCGCGCGAGATGCGGATCGCGCTCGAGCGCGCGGAGGAAGCGCCGCTGCTCGAGGCGCCCGCGAGCGGCGCGACGATCCCGCCCGACGAGCAGCGTGTGGTGGCGCTGCTCTACGCGAAGGGCGTGACCGATCGCGCGCGCATCGAGAAGGCGGTGCGGAGGGAGCACGGCCTCGTGGTCCCGCTCGCGGGCGGAGATCTGCTCGGTCTGTTCGGCGCAGAGTCGACGGTCGGCGACGAGGTGTCGCGCGCGGTCGCGGCCGCCATCGGCTGCCGCTCGGCGGCGCTGCGGATCGCGGTCAGCTCGGGG
>JALYRN010000539.1 GCA_030855295.1 Myxococcota bacterium
CGGCGTCGGCCGCGAGGTCGCGCAGCTGCTCCGCATCGGCCCGCGCGCGAGCACGACCGGCAACGGCGCGCGGCGCGATCAGCGCTCTTCGATCGAGCGCCGGTGATCGGCGGCGTAGCCGACGTAGAGCTCGGACGCCTCGGCGATGCGGCCGCGCTCCTCGGCGTTCAGCTCGCGCACCGGCTTCGCAGGCCGCCCCATCGCGAGCACGCCGGCGGGGATCTTCGTGCGAGCGGTGACGAGCGAGCCCGCGCCGAGCACGACCCAGTCGCCGATCTCGGCGTCGTCGAGCACGATCGATCCCATCCCGACGAGCACGTCGCTCCCGACCCGGCAGCCGTGCAGGATCACCGAGTGGCCGACGGTCACGCGAGCTCCGATCGCGGCGTCGGCCCAGCCGCCGGTCGCGTGGATCACGGCGTTGTCCTGGATCGACGTGCGCTCGCCGATGCGGATCGGCATCACGTCGCCGCGGATCACGGCGCCGTACCAGATCGACGATCCTGCGCCGACGTGCACGTCGCCGATCACGCTCGCGGTGGGCGCGACGAACACGCTCTCGTCGACCTGCGGCGCGATCCCACGGTACGGGTAGCAGGGTCCTCGATGGCTCACGTGACGCCTTTCGGTTGGGAGACGGTCCGCTCGGACGTCGCGCGGCGGCCCCGCATCGCGGCGAGGGCGAGCCGCGAGGTCGATCCGATCAGCGCGCCGATCAGATCGGCGACGAGATCGAGCAGATCGGGCGAGCGACCTGGGACGAACGCCTGGTGGATCTCGTCGAGCACGCCCCAGCCGCAGGTGACCAGCAGCGCGACCGCGGCGAGGCGCGCGCGCGATCGCTCGGGCCAGCTGCGGAGCGCGGCGTGGGTGACGAGGAACCCGAGGATCAGGTACTCGACCGCATGGATCCCCTTGTCTCGAAAGGGGAATTCATCGATCGGAAGATCGATCGTCGACATCGACGAGAGCGCCCAGATCAGCGCCATGTAGAGGAACGCCGGCAGCCACGCGAGCGCGATGCGCAGCGCGCTCTCCCGGCTCATCGCGCGGGTTCCTGGCTCGCGACCTTGGCGCGCGAGAGAACGGGCAGCCGGACGCGCGAGGCGGCGCGGGGCGCGGGCGCGCCGAGCGAGAGACGGCGCAGCGACTCGAGCGGCACATCGACGCGGCCCTGCAGCGAGTGCGCGTTCGCGCGCTCGATCACGACCGGCACGAGCTCGCCCGTGAGATCGACGTCGGCGGGCACGTCGACGTGCACGATCTCGTGCCGGCCCGAGCGACCCTTCCAGCGCGCGCCGCCCTCGCGGGGCTGGTCCGCGGCGGACATCGTCGACTTCACGCCCGACGGCGACTCGAAGAGCACGTCGGTGCGCGCGCCGACCAGCGTCGAGAGGTGCGCGGACTGCAGCTCGCCGACGAGCTCGAGCAGCCGCGCGAGGCGCTCGTCCTTGATCTCCTCGGAGACGTCGTCGCCGAGCTTCAGCGCGGGCGTGAACGGACGCGGCGAGTACTTGAACGCGAACGCCGCGACGAAGCCGACCTCGCGCACCAGCGAGAGCGTCTCGAGGAAGTCCTCCTCCGTCTCGCCCGGGAAGCCGACGATCAGATCGGTCGAGAGCGTCAGGCCCTCGCGCGAGCCCTGCAGCGCGCGCGCGCGATCGACGTAGAGCTCGCGCGTGTAGCGGCGCAGCATGCGCTTGAGCACGCGGTTCGAGCCCGACTGCACCGGCAGGTGGACGTGCGCCGGCAGCACGTCGAGCTCGGCGTGCGCCCGGACCAGCGCGCCCGTGACGTGGCGCGGATGCGGCGACGTGTAGCGCAGGCGGCGCAGCTCCGGCACCTCGCGCGCGATCCGATGCAGCAGCTCGGCGAAGCGCGACTCGCGCGGCGACGAGGCATCGCTCGCGTCGCTCGGATCGTTCCAGGAGTTGACGGTCTGGCCGAGCAGCGTGACCTCACGAACGCCCGCGAGCGCCATGCCGCGGATCTCTCCGACGATCGCGTCGGCCTCGCGGTAGCGCTCGGGACCTCGCGTGTAGGGGACGATGCAGAACGTGCAGCGCTCGTCGCAGCCCTTCATCACGGTGACGAACGAGGCCACCTCGCGCGGTGATTCCCGCGACGCGTCGCCCGCGCGGCCCGCGCGCGGGATCGCCTCGAGGAAGCGCGGGTCCTCGAGATCGAACACGGTGCGGGCGATCGGCGGACCGCCGTCCTGCGCGTGCGCGACGAGCGCCGGCAGCTCGGGGATGTTGTCGGGGCCGATCACCAGATCGATCACCGGCGCGCGCGCGAGGAGCTTCTCGCCTTCCTGCTGCGCGACGCAGCCCGCGACCGCGATCACGAGGTCGGGGTTGCTCGCCTTGAGGCCGCGCATCGTCCCGAGGACGCTGAGCAGCTTGTGCTCCGCCTTCTCGCGCACGCTGCAGGTGTTGAAGACGATCAGGCTCGCGAGCCCGGCCTCGTCGGTCGGCTCCCACCCGCCCTGCGCCAGGACCTCTTCGATCCGGCGCGAGTCGTGGACGTTCATCTGACAGCCGAACGTCTGGACGAGATACCGCTTCATGGCGCGGGCCAGGGTAGCACCGCCGCTTCGCTGCGCAGGCTCGCCGGCTCCCGTACGCGCCCTCCGGGGCGAGCACTCCTGCCGGTGTCAGCGCGCGCGCACTTCGATCGGGATGCGGAACGAGCGCGGCGCAGCGGTCGCGGGGAAGTCGATCCCACGTGCGATCCGGAGCACGCACTGGCCCGGCGGCATGGCGGACGCATCGGCCGGAGAGAGATCGACGCGCTGCACCGCGCCGCTCGCCGCAATCGAGAAGTGCAGCACGAGATCGCGCGGCCCCTCGGCGGCGCTGCCCGCGAAGCAGCGGTGCATCGCCTCGGTGTGACGCGCGAAGGCCCGCTGGATCGCGGCCGCTTCCTCATCCGCACTCGCGGGCTCGGTCCGCTTCGTAGGCGTGCGGACGACGCGCGTGGCCTCGGGCGTCGTCGCGGGCGGCTCGTCCGGCGGAGTCGCCGGCGGCGTCTCGGCCGTCGGCGTGGTCGGGATGGTCGGCGGAGTCGGCGGCACGACCGGCGGTGGGGCCGCGCGATCGACGGTGCCGCGCTGGTCGATCCCGGCGGGGCTGGCCTCGACGTACACGATGTCGGGCTCGACCGGGGTGCCGCTGCCGACCGACCATGCGATCGCGCCGGACACGCCCACGAGGACCACGAGCCCGGCGACGAGCGCCGCGATGCGCGGGGTGCGGCTCGGCGCCGGCGGCGCCGCGGTGTCCGATGTCGAGGCGAGCGACGGCACGGCGTCGTCCCGCGCGTCGTCGCGCGCGACTTTCCCGTCGGTGGTGGGACCGTCGCTCCGGCGCTCGGGCCTGGTGACCTCGAGCCGCGGCTCGTTCGGTCCAGGCGGCTTCGAGCTGATCCTCGAGACCGGCAGCCGGAGCGCGCGCTCGAGGAGCTCGAGGTCCGGCAGATCGAACATCGCCGGCAGCGACGGATCGCGAAAGTCGCGCGCGATCGTCTGCGCGAGGAGCGCGTCCGCCTCCTCACCGGCGACGCCGCGCACCTGCCGGAGGGCGCGAGAGAGATCGCCCGCCGTCTCGAAGCGGTGCTCGGGCCTCTTCTGGAGCGCCATCTCGATGACGTCCGCGAGCTCGGCCGAGCAGTCGGCGCGCACGGCGTCGAGCCGCGTCGGGGTGTGCGTGAGCACGCGGCCGATCGTCGACGTCGGGCTCGACGTGCGGAACTCGTTCCGGCCGATGAGGATCTCGTGCAGCACGACGGCCGCCGAGTACACGTCGCCCGAGGGAGTCGGATCCCCGCCCTCGAGAATCTCGGGCGCCATGTAGGAGAACTTGCCCTTCACGGTGCGCGTCGCGGTCTTCACGTCGGGCGCATCGGCGCCGCTCTGCGCGATCCCGAAGTCCGCGAGCCGCACGTGACCGTCGACGTCGAGCAGCACGTTCGACGGGCTCACGTCGCGATGGACGATGCGCAGCGGCTCGCCGCCCTCGCCCGTCGCCGAGTGCGCGTACTGCAGCGCCTCGAGCACCTGCACCACGACCTGTACCGCGAGCACGACGGGGACCTCGCCGCGCTGGTGCAGCATCCAGCTCGCCCAGCGGCCGAGGTGGAAGCCGTGGACGTAGTCCATCACGAGCAGGTAGCTGCTCTCCTCCCGGCCGAAGTCGAACACCGAGACGATCCCCGGATGCCGGAGCAGCGCCATGATGCGCGCCTCGCGCTTGAACATGCGCGCCGCGGCGTCGTCGCCGACGAACTCGGGAAGCATCCGCTTGATCACGACGGGCTTCGTGAAGCTCGCGGCGCCCTCGCTGCGTGCGAGGTAGATCGCGCCCATCCCGCCGCGCGCGAGCTCGCGCACGATGCGGTAGCGACCGAGCACCACGCGACCGAGCAGGGGGTCGATGCCCTCGGGATCGCCGCTGCTGCTCATCGACCGTCCACGCGACGGAGATAGTAGTGCACGCCGCGGCGCCGGTGCGAGAAGCGGATCGCGAGGGCGTCGGAGTCCGTGGGCACCACGACGTCGCCCGAGAAGCGGAGCTGGGGATCGATCGAGAGCTCGGTCGCGCCGGCCCGCACGTCGGTGTCGGGGAGCACCGCGCCCGAGACGTGCGCGGTCGCGCCGGGCGTGAGCGCATCACCGCTCGACGGCTCGCGGATCATCGCCGCGGGCGCAGCGTTGTCGAAGCGGATGCGGAGCGTTGTCTCGGGGGAGCGGCGCCCGCCCGCGGTGAGCCAGAGCCGGTGCGTGCCCTCGCCGATCTCGCCGGAGCGGAGCTCGACGCGCCCGCCGGCCGCGGGGAACGTGCGCGACCGGGAGCCCGTCGTCACGTGCAGCACGCTCGGGCCCGACGCCTCGCGCCAGCGCACGGTGAGGATCGGGAGCGCGTTCTGGTAGAGGACGTCGTACGTGCGGCCGTCGGAGTCGACGACATTGCGCGGCGGCACCGACTCCAGGCGCGTCGAGCCGGCGTCGCGGCGCACGCTGATCGAGCCGCCACGTGGATCGGCGCCCG
>JALYRN010000540.1 GCA_030855295.1 Myxococcota bacterium
GCCCACGGCCGAGACGCCGCTGACGTATCGCGAGCGCACGTTCGTCGTCGCCGAGGGCACCTCCGCGGACGACGCCGAGATGATCGTGCGCCGGCGCTTCGCCGCGCTGCGCGAGGAGCTCGACGCGCGTCCGAAGGGGAAGCTCGTCAACATGGCGATCTTCGATCACCGCTGGGAGGGGCGCCCGCAGCGGCCGCCGCTGGTCGCGCTGCAGTGGAAGGACTGGCGCGGCGAGCCGGACATCCAGCAGCCCACCTCGATGCCCTCGGCGCCTCCGGCCGCACCGTCGATGCCGCCGGCCTCCTCGGTACCGCCGGTCGCCGCGGTGCCTTCGATCGCAGCCGTGCCTTCGATCGCCGCCGTGCCCTCTTCCAGCGCACCGGCGCTCGCGCCTCGCCAGCGCCTCTCCACGCCGAGCCCCGACGACCGCCTCACGCAGGCGTTCGAGGCCCTCCAGGATCTCTTCTTCCTCGGCTCGCCGCTCGAGGGCGCGGACTTCGTGCTCGACCTGCTGAACGATCTCGTGCCGTCCGAGGCGTCCAGCATCTGCCTCTACGACATCAACACCGACGAGCTCCGCTTCGTCGCGCTGCGCGGCGCGGGCGCCGACGAGCGCAAGGGCGAGGCGATCCCGCTCGGTCTCGGTCTGATCGGTGCCGCCGCCACCGAGTCCTCGCGACCGATGCTGATCGAGCAGGTCGGCAGCGATCCGCGCTTCGATCCCGGGATCGACGGCCGCGTCGGGCTGGACGCGAGCACGATGGCGCTCGTCCCGATCGTGCACCAGGGCCGCCTCCAAGCGGTGCTCCAGCTCGTCAATCGTCAGGGCCAGGCCCAGTTCGGCAAGGGCGACGCGAACGTGCTGGCGTACATCGGCGAGAAGCTCGGCGAGTTCCTGCAGCAGTCCCGCCTCGCCGCCGGCAGCGCCCGCCCCGGCGCGCGCTGACCACAGCAGGAGTGCTCGCCCCGGAGGGCGCGTACGGAAGCGCGCGAAGCGCGCGAAGCGCGCGGACGGGAGGGCCCGGAGCGGCCGAGCCGATCATCGCGTCGGGCAGAGGCTGCGGCGTGGCCGCGTATCCTCCGATCCGATGACGTCGATCCCGATTCTGAGCGCGCGCTCCGAGATCCACTCGCTGGTCCAGCAGCACCTGCTGCGGCGCAATTCGAAGATCCATCCGCACATCGAGCGCGGCACCATCCGCTTCGCGCTCGCGTGCGCGGGCGTCGGGCTCGATCACGCGGCCGGCGAGCAGGCGATGGCGTTCTGCGACGAGTCGGCGCGCGGGAAGTTCCTCGAGTACTGGCTCTTCACCGATCGGCGGCTCTGCGGCTGCCAGGGTGAGACGCGAATCGACGTGCGCTTCGGAAGGGTGCAGTCGCACACGGTCGAGAGCGGCTGGGTCGCGCGCAAGCTGCACGCGCAGCTCGCGGACGGCAGGCGCGAGACCTGGTCGCCGCTCGACTTCTGGGATCCGACGGTCGGATTCCTCGAGGCCCTGCTCGCCATTCCGGCCGACGCGCGCGAGCCGCCGCCGCGTCCTCTCTGCGCCCCGAGCGAGGGAGACCCGACGGGCGCGCAGCAGGCGATGCAGTGGCTCGGCGTGCTCGACGATCGCACCCAGCTGATGCTGCGCTACGTCGACGCGGCGTTCGCCGCCGGCGCGATGCCGATCGAGACCGGGCGCGACTTCGTGACGCGGGTCGCGCTGCTGCACCGGAACCTGCACTTCGGGCGCGGGATGATCGGAGGACGCTGGGTGAGCCCGGTGTCGGCGAACGATCTCTCGAACCTGATGGTCGAGCTCTTCGGCAACCCGATCTCGCACTCCGAGACGCCGGTGCGCACGCTCCAGCTCGCCTCGAAGATGCGCTCGAACGCGGTGACCAAGGCGGCCCTCTCGAGCGCGGTCGGCCTCGCGTCGATGGCGATCCTCGGCGTCGGCTGGGTGTCGACCGCCAAGGCGCCGCCGCCGCGCTTCGAGATCATGCTCGCCGACACCGGCCCCTTCTGCAGCTACCGCCTGCGTGGTCCGCGCGGCGCAGGCCTCGAGCGCGAGAGCCCCGAGCTGCTGAACCAGATCGACGTGCAGCTGCTGCCGCTCGAGGACGAAGTGCTGATGCGGCGGCTCGCGTTCGGCTGGAGCCACAAGACGCCCGAGCTGCTCGCGATCGCGCCCGAGGAGGTCGACGACCGCCTCCGCGCGGTGCTCGGCGGCGCGCGCGCGCACGTGAAGGCGTTCGTGTCCGATCAGCCCGCGCCCGCTCCGTCGCCGGCGGCACCGTCGCCGGCAGGCATGGCCGCCGCGCGCGCGCTCCAGTCGGTCGCGCAGTCGGTGCTGTCGTCGAGCGACCCGGTCTCGATGCGCATCAACGAGGCCGCGCGCCTGATGACGTCGGGCGACTACGAGGCGTGCGCCGCCGCGTACCACGCGATCGCGGAGTCGCACCCGGAGGAGCGCGGCACGTGCTGGTCGCAGATCGGCGCCGCCCTCTACTTCATGGGTCGCTACGAAGAAGCGATCCAGTGGTACGAAGCCGCGCTGCGCGAGGGCGCCGACGCCAGCGACATGCGCGACAACATCGACGAAGCCCGCGCCGCGCTCGCGAAGCGGTGAGGCCAGACACCTGCCGCGAGATCGGCTCGCCCGCGGGCGCTACCGCCGCGCGCGCATCATCGGCTCGCCGGCTGCGCGAGCAGCGCCTGGATCTGCGACTCGAGCTGCGCGGCGTCGCCGGCGCGGAAGCCCGCGTGCACGTGGCGCACGATGCCGCCGCGGTCGATCACGTACGACGTCGGCATGCGGGGCGGACGGTAGCGGTTCGCGACCGCATGGCCCTCGTCGAAGACGACCGGGAACCCGAGGTGATGACGCGTCGCGAACTGACGCGCGTTGTCGACGCGCTGGTCCTGCGAGACGCCGACGATCGTGAGGCCGCGCTCGCGATAGGTGTCGTAGAGGCGCTGGTAGACCGGCATCGAGTCGGCGCACGGCTCGCACCACGACGCCCAGAAGTCGACCACGACGACGCGCCCGCGCAGCGACGCCATCGTGACCTGGTTGCCCTGGAGGTCGCGCATGCCGATCTCCGGCGCGCGCGCGCCGGGATCGAGCGCGAGCGCGCTCGCCGCGGCCAGCAGCCCGATCATCGCGAGCACCGCAGCGATCACGCGGGCAGCGGGACGGCTCATCCGAGCGTTCGACATGCCGGCGTTCGACGCGGCGGCAGCACGAGGATTCACGCGGTTCATCGATCGAGCTCCTCCCGCACGTAGGCGGGCAGCGAGGTCGGCGGCTCGCGGAAGCGCCGCCCGTTGACGAAGAAGGTCGGCGTCCCCTCGACCCCGAGGCGCCGCCCCTCCTCGCGATCCCGCTCGATCGCGGCCTGCGTCGCGGACGACTGCAGATCCCCGTGGAAGCGCTCGAGGTCGAGCTCGAGCTGCTGCGCGTAGCGCGTCAGGTCCTCGTCCTCGAGCGCGCGCTGATGGCCGAAGAGCAGATCCGCCATCTCCCAGAACTTGCCCTGCCGCCCCGCCGCCACCGCCGCGCGCGCCGCCGGCATCGCGCGCGGATGACCGCTGAGCGGGTAGTTGCGGAACACGATCTTCACCTGCCCCTCGAACTCGCGCAGGAGCTCGTCGAGGATCGGATGCGCCCGCCCGCAGTACGGACACTCGAAGTCGCTGAACTCCACGATCGTCACGGGCGCCATCGGCGCGCCGCGCATCGGGAATCCGTCGGTCTGCACCTCGACCGCGGTGTCGCGGCCGTAGCGGAGATCGTAGTGCTCCTCGATCTCCGAGCGCTCGTAGCCCTCGGCGATCAAGCGCGCGACGTAGCGCGCCGCCGGCACGCAGCTGCGGCACGCAGAGCGCCCCTCGCCGCCGCTCTCGTCGGCGCAGCGCGCCACGCTGACCGGCTCGCCGCAGGGCGAGAGCATCTCGTTGACGAGATCGACCCACACCCGGCGCTCGGCCGCGGTCAGCTCCGAGACGTCGACCCCTGGGAGCCGCTCGACCCGCGGACCGGCCGCCGCCGGCGCGCCTCCGCCGCTGCCGTTCTCCCCGCTCGCACCCGACTCGTCGCTGCGCCCGCCGCTGCAGCTCGCGCCGATCGAAAGCAACGCCAGCGCGCACACGAAGCCGGTGGGCGCGAACGGAATCCTCGTCAGTCCTCGCATTCGACGCGCATGCTACTGCACGTCCCGCGATTCCGCGACCGCGGAGGCCGCGCGCTCGCTCGTTCCGCTGCCCGCCCGACGCACGATCGGCGCGGCGCTCGGGACGCCCTGCCGCGCGAGCGCGAGCGCGTAGCGCGCCACCAGCGACGGCACGTGCTTGGCGAGACGCCCGTACCCTTCGCGCCCGCTGCCCGCGAGCGTGCGCAGGTGAGGCATCCCGAAGAGCACGCGCAGCCAGCGGTGCGGGTGCCGCCCGTAGAGGCGATCGGCGAGCCGCGCCTGGAACCAGAGGTTGCGCCCCTCCTCGGTCGCGAGGAAGCCGCTCTCGTAGCCCGTGATCCGCGCGCTGCCCTCGTCGAGCGCGCGCCGCAGCCGCTTCGCCGCGTAGCTCCCGACGAAGAGCGAGGGCGCGATCCCCTCGCCGAGCAGCGCGTCGATCCCGAGCGCCTCACCGACCAGCACGAGCCCGGGTCGATGGCCGACGGTGCCCGCGTCGAAGTAGCGCTCCGGCCAGCCGTGGATCTTCGTGTCGGCGAGGCGATAGCCGTGCCGCGCGGCGTAGTCCGCGGTCCAGCGCCGGAGCACGTCGCCGGGCACCACGCCGCGCCCGTCCATCACGCCGATCTTGAAGAGCCCCTCGCGGCGCGCGGGATCGGGGAAGGGAAAGATCCACGCGTACCCCGGGATGCCGTCGAGGATCGGATCGAAGTCGAAGACGAGCGCGTCCGGCGTCGTCTGCGCCGAGGCCGGCTCGAAGATCGCCTCGACCAAGCGCCCCGTGATCCCGCCGCGCAGCCCGCTCGCGCGGCGGCTCATGCCGTTGGCCCCGTCGGCTCCGACCACCCACTCGAAGGTCTCGGTCACCGCC
>JALYRN010000541.1 GCA_030855295.1 Myxococcota bacterium
GCGCTGCAGCGCGGTCGACTGCGATCACCACCCGGGTCGCGCGACCGGCATCGTGCACTACGGCACGCGCTTCGTCGCCGCGTACGGCTGGGGCGCCGCCGGCAGTGTGCGGCGAAGCGACGACGCGCGCGCATGGGAGACCACCCTCTCGGGGCCGACCTTCGGCGGGATCGCGAGCGGCGGCGGTCACGTGCTGCTCGGCTCGCGCGAGCCGATGATCTCGAGCGACGCCGCGTCGTGGAGCAGCGCGGGGATGCCCTCGCTCGCCGCGTGGAACGTGCGGCGCACCGGGTTCGTCGACGTCGCGGGCGGGCGCTTCCTGTTGGTCGCGGAGGACGCGCGAGAGAGCGACCTCGCGATCTCGGACGGCAGCGGGATGTGGTGGAGCCCGTCGGTGTTCCCGTCCGAGTGCGGCCAGGCGATCCAGAACGACGGCGGCATCGGCCGCGCCGGTGACGCGATGGTGATCATCGGCGGCGACGGCGTCGCGTGCCGATCGACCGACGGCGGCGCGACGTGGAGCGCGACCTCGATCGGCAGCTCGATCACCTCGCGCGTGGTCGAGGTCGACGGTACGTCGTGGGTGTGGGGCGGCGGCCGCCGGTTCACGTCGACCGACGGCGCGCGCTGGACCGCGACCCCGATCGTGCCCGCCGACATCACGATCGGCGCGGTCGCGCGAAGCCCCAGCGGCACCTTCGTCGCGGTCAACGGCGGCTGGGATCAGTGGTACGAGCGCCAGCGCTTCTATCGCAGCGAGGACGGCGTGCGCTGGACCGAGCTCGGGCCGGCGCGGTACGAGGGGAGCCATCCGATCGCGGGGATCGCGTATGGCGAGGTCGACGCCAGCGTCTGTGCCGAGCCTCCGGGGTGAGCGCTCCTGTCGATTGAGCCGTTCTGCCCCGCTCGTGGTACCCACCTCGTCGGAGGCCGACGCCGATGCACCGACGAGACCGCACGATCCTTCTCGCCGCGCTCTCGGCGGGCGCCTCCTTCGTCGCTGCGTGCGAGGGCACGATGAGCATGGACGAGGCCGACGCGGCGACGACGCCGCGCGACGGATCGATCCCAGTCGATGCCCGCACCGCGCGCGACGACGCGAGCGCGATCGACGGCGGCACGCTCCCGGGCGACGACGCGTCGGTCGGCGATCCCGACGCGGGCAGCGGCCTGGTGCCGATCTTCGTCGCGCAGGGCTACGCGGGGCGCACGACCATCTCGTGCGACGACGGTCGATCTTGGTTGGCCAACCAATCCGACGACGACGCGATCCGCTGCTTCAGCGACGGCTTCGACTGCGATCACCATCCCGGCCGCGCCAAGGGCGTCGTGTACTCGCACGGGTACTTCGTCGCGACGTACGGGTGGGGCCCGGCGGGTGGCGTGCAGCGCAGCCGCGACGGGGTCGACTGGACGACGACGCTCGAGGGCACGACCTTCGGCGGGATCGCCGTCAGCGACATGCAGGTGATGCTGGGCGCGCGGAGCGCGCGGGTGTCGGAGGACGACGGCGCGACCTGGAGCGAGCCGATCTCGACGATGCTCGAGGGCTACAACGTCCGACGCGCGGGCTACGCCGCGCACGACGGCGGGCGCATGCTGCTCGTCGGCGACGGCGGGGACGTCACGCTGAGCTCCGACGGCGGTGCGACCTGGTGGCGGCCGACCACGCTGCCCTCGAGCTGCGGCGCTGGCATCCAGAACGACGGCGGCATCGGGTACGTCGCGGGCGCGATCGTGATCGTCGGCGGCGACGGCTCGGTGTGCCGCTCGACCGACGGCGGCACGACGTGGACGGCGCACTCGATCGGCAGCGACATCTCGTCGTCGGAGGTGGTGCAGACGGCGAGCGAGCTCCTCGTGTGGGGCGGTGGAGAGCTCCACCGCTCGAGCGACGGCGCCACGTGGACGAGCACTGCGCTCCAGCCCTCGGGCACGTCGATCGGCGCCGTGGCGCGCAGCCCCGACGGCACGTTCGTCGCGGTGAACTCGGGGTGGAACCGCTGGTACGAGCAGCAGCGCTTCTACCGGAGCAGCGATGGTGTGACCTGGGAGCAGCTCGCGAGCGACCGGTACGTCGGGAGCCATCCGATCTTCCAGATCCGGTTCGGCCTGGCGGAGCCGAGCGCGGCCTGCGAAGCGACGCCGTGAGCTGGGCGTAGAGCGCGCATTCATTCGCATATCGCCGCGTTCCGGCGCACGCTGGAGCGCGACGTGGTGGCCAAGCGGAGCAGACCGAGCGCGCCGCCCGAGGCGGTGACCGACGATGGCGAGCGCCGGTTTCGTGCGGTGTTCGATCGCGCGCTCGACGCGATCCTGCTCGCGGACGACGAGGGGATCGTCGTCGACGCGAACGCCGCCGCCGAGGCGCTCTTCGAGCGATCGCGAGCGGAGCTCCTCGCGACCACGGCGATGGCTCTGATGTCGAGCTTCGGATCCGAGAGCGCGCGGGCGCTCTGGCAGAGCTTCCGGGTCGCGGGCTCGCAGCGCGGCGTGATCGACCTGCAGCGCGCCGACGGCACCACTCGCCACATCGAGTACGTCGCGACCGCGACGTGCTGCCGGGCCGTCATCTCTCGGTGCTCCGTGACGTCACCGCGCAGCACCGCACCGACACCTCGCTCCGCTTCCTCGCCGAGGCGAGCAAGACGCTCGCGGCATCGCTCGATCACGAGACCACGTTCCGGAACGTCGCCCGCCTCGCGGTGCCGGCGCTCGCGGACTGGGCGGTGATCGACGTCGCTCGCGACGATGGATCACTACAGCGCGTCGCGGTCGAGCACGTCGACCCGCAGAAGGTCGCGGTCGCGCACGAGCTCCACCGGAAGCGTCCGCTGCATGCCGACGATCCGTTCGGCCCCCCCCGTGTGATCCGCACGGGCGAGCCGGAGGTCACCTTCGAGGTCACCGATGCACAGATCGACGCGAGCGTGCCCGACCGCGAGATGCGCGAGATGCTGCGATCGCTCGGGCTTCGCTCGACCATCTGCGTGCCGCTCCGCACCCGGGATCGCATCGTCGGAGCGCTCTCGCTGGTGTTCTCGGACTCTGGTCGCCGCTACGTCCCGGCCGACGTGGAGCTCGCGGAGGAGCTCGCGCGGCGGATCGCGGTCGCGCTCGACAACGCGCGCCTCTATGCCGACGCGCAGTCCGCCCGCGCGGTCGCGAACGCGGCGACGCGACGCGCCGAGCTCCTGGCGGAGGCGAGCCGGCTGCTCGAGACGATGCAGGACGGCGACGCGACGCTCACCGCGACCGCGCGCTTCGTCGTGCCCGAGCTCGCCGACTGGTGCTTCGCCGATCGGCTCGACGACGACGGCGAGCTCCGCCGCGTCGCGGTGTTCCACGCCGACCCTGCCGACGCGGATCTGGCGGCGCGCATCGGGCTGCACAGCTCGCGCTCGGCCGCGTCGCTCGACGACGTGGGTCTGCTGCGCTCGAACGAGCCCACGCTCTTCGCGGAGATCGACGACGGGCTCCTCCAGCGTCTCGCGCGCGACGACGCCCACCTCGCGGCGCTGCGTGAGCTCGCGCCGCGCGCCGCGCTCACCCTGCCGCTCGTGGCGCGCGGGCACATCTTCGGCACGCTGCTGCTGGCGCGGAGCCGCGATCCGCGCCCGTTCACCGAGGAGGATCTCGCGCTGTCCGAGGAGCTCGCGCGGCGGGTCGCGATCGCCGCCGACAACGCGCGTCTCTATCGCGCCATGCAGAAGGCCGAGGAGCGCGCTCGCTTCCTCGCCGAGGCCAGCATGGTGCTCGCATCGTCGCTCGACTTCGAGACGGTGCTGCCGAACATCGCGCGGCTCGTGGTGCCGACGATCGCGGACGCGGCGGGGGTGTACACCGTCACGGTGGACGGCGGGATTCGTCAGGTCGCGATCGCGCACCGCGATCCCGAGCGCGAAGCGCTGATCTGGGAGATGCATGCGCTCTCGCCGCTGCACGTCGAGCAGGACCGCGTCCTGCCGACGGTGATCCGCACCGGTCGCTCGCAGCTGCTGTCCGACATCCCGCCGACGATCCAGAGCGGATGGGGCGGCGCCGATCGCGTGCGCGAGATCGTCGCGCTGCTCGACCTGCGCTCGTACATGGCGGTGCCGATCGCGGTGCGGGGGCGCGTGCTCGGCGCGATCGCGCTCTCTTCGTCGACGTCGGAGCGGCGCTTCGACGAGACGGATCTCGCGCTCGCGGAGGAGCTCGCGCGGCGCCTCGCGAGCGCGCTCGAGAACGCGCAGCTCTATGCCGAGGCGCGCGAGGCGAGCCGCCTCAAGGACGAGTTCCTCGCGACGATCTCGCACGAGCTGCGTACTCCGCTGAACGCGATCCTCGGATGGGCGTCGATCCTTCCCTCGCGCGCGACGAGCCCCGAGGCGTTCCAGCGCGGGCTCGCGGTGATCGAGCGCAACGCGCGCGCACAAGCGAGGCTGATCGACGACGTGCTCGACGTGTCTCGGATCGTGAGCGGCAAGCTCGGGCTGCGGCGAGAGAGGGTGGACGTCGGCGCGGTGATCCGGGCGGCCGCGGAGTCGCTCGCGCCGAGCGCGGGCGCGGCACGGATCGACCTGCAGGTCGACGTCGCGCCCGACGTCGGATCGATCGTGGGCGATCCCGATCGCATCCAGCAGATCGTGTGGAACCTGCTGTCGAACGCGGTGAAGTTCACGCCGGCGGGCGGGCACATCACCGCGCGGGCGACGCGTGGCTCGGAGCACGTCGAGATCCGGGTGCAGGACGACGGCGCCGGCATCGCGCCGGAGTTCTTGCCGTTCGTGTTCGATCGCTTCCGTCAGGCCGACAGCTCGATGACGCGGCGGCACGGCGGGCTCGGTCTGGGGCTGTCGATCGCGCGTCACCTGACGGAGCTCCACGGCGGTGAGATCGACGTCGAGAGCCCTGGCATCGGCATGGGCGCGACCTTCCGCGTCGTGCTGCCGGCGCGCGGCGCTCCGGCTCCGCTCGACGAGGCGCTCGCGTCGACGACGCCTGCCCCGCGCCCGACGTCGCCCCGGCTCGAGGGCGTGCGCGTGCTCGTCTGCGACGACG
>JALYRN010000045.1 GCA_030855295.1 Myxococcota bacterium
ACCTCGAGGCCGCTCTTCGCGCCGCACCCCGCGAGCGAGAGCGCGAGCACGCTCCACGACGCCGCGAGCACCGGGGCGATCCTCATCCGCGCAGGCTCGCACGCCCGGCGCCTCGCGATCGAGATCGAGCCCGCGATCAGATCTGAGTCAGCAGGAGTGCTCGCCCCGGAGGGACCGTACGGGAGCGCGCGCGGACGGAAGGGCCCGGAGCGGGCGAGCCGATTTTCAGACAGGCTCTGATCAGAGCAGGCGCAGCACGATCGCCGTCACCGCGATCAACGCGACGATCAGCGCGGCGTGCGTCAGCATCGTGCGCCCCGAGGGCGGCGGGCTCGCCGCGCGGTTCGTGAGCCGGCCGCGGTCGGGACCGGTCGGCAGCGTGGGGCTCGAGTCCTGGCGAACGGCCATGCCGATCACGTGGGCACCGGTCCGCTCGCCCCCGACATCGCCGTGCGGGATGACCGCTGCGTCAGCAGGGGCGAGAACGGGCGTGCACACCCGGCCATGACGATTCGTCGGTCGGGAGGACGATTTTCGCAGAGAGTCCGCGAAAACCTGCAGATCGCGATGATCCTCGAACTTGCGCCGCCGCGGGCACGGTGCTTGGATACGCGCCTCGCGCCGATGTCAGGTCTGATCCTCGTTCTGTCGCTCGCCGGCCTGGTGCCCGCCTCCTTCCTCCCGAAGAGCGTGCTCCCGCCGACCGAGCACGTCTGGATCGCGCCCGCCGCGCTGCAGCTCGGCGTCGACCTCGCGGGCGCTGCGGCGAACGACCTGGACGATCTCGGCCGCGCGATCGGACGCGGCGTGGTCGTCGGTCCGATGCACGTCGGCATCGGCGGCGTCCCCGGCTCGCCGTTCGTGAGCAACTTCATGCATGCCCACGAGATCCGGCTGCCGGACCTCCGCATGACCGAGATCGATCCCGAGACGCTGGCGAGCAACCTGATGCTCCAGGCCAGCTTCGCGCTCGACTGATCGCTGTCGACTCACAGACCGGCGCGGAGGGCGTGCTCGCTCGCCAGGTGATCGACGTCGCGCGCGCCCGGGTGGAAGCCCGGCGTGAAGTACTCGGCGACGCTCCGTCCGACGATGCCGATCGTCTTGCGGAACGCGCGATCGAAGCTGCGGGAGCGCCGCGACGGCACCGGCTCGAGGCGCTTCGCGTCGCGCGCGATCGCGACGTACGCGCTCGTCCAGAAGAGCGCGAGCATGGTCGTGCCGATCGCGAACCCGGCCGCGCGCGTCGACATCCGGGGATCGACGCGCGCGAGCACGTCCCAGGTGACGGCGCGGTGCTCGATCTCTTCGACCGCGTGCCACAGCAACATCTCCCGGATCCGCGGGTGCGCTCCGTCGAGCGCCTCGGTCGTGAACGCGATCTCGGCGAGCGTGCTCGTCATGTGCTCGAGCGCGACCGTCGCCGCCAGGCGCAGGTGCGGCGGCACGACCTTCTCGATGCGCTCGTACGCGATCTCTCGATACGCGCGCTGGAAGCCCTCCACGTCGTAGCCCTGCGCCGTGAGGATCTTGTTCATCCGATCGTGCTCGTGCCCGTGGCGGCCTTCCTGCCCGAAGAAGCCGCGCACCTGCTCGAGCAGCTCCGGATCGTCGGCGACCGCGTCGAGGTAGTGCTTCACGCTCCGGATGAAGAAGCGCTCCCCCTCCGGGAAGATCAGGCTGAGCGCGTCGACGACGTGGCTCGCCGTGAGATCTCCGTCGAGCCACGCGCGCGGCACCTCGCCGTCGAGCGCGAACCGAGGCGCGCGCACCGGGATGGATCGCTTGCGGTCACGAATCGCTTCCACGACGACCTCCTCTCGCGCCCTTGCGAGGCGCTGCCAACATGTCTCGCAGCTCGATCTCGATCGCCGCCGCGTCGTACGGCGCACCGAGCTGCACCGCGACGTGCACGCCGAGCACGAGCGCGAGCAGCATCTCCGCGATCGCATCGGGCCGCGCGCTCTCCCGCACGACCCCGCTGGCCTGACTGCGCCGCACCGCCTCGGCGATGCGCTGCCGCGCCGTGACCAGCACCGCGAGGAACTTCACGCGGAGCTCCCACGATCGAGCGCACGCCTCCAGCACCTGCGAGATCCGCGCGTGACCCGCGATCGGGAGCTTGCCCTCGCCGAGCGCCTTGACGAACGACGACACGATCGTCGGCAGGTCCTCGTCGGGCTTCACGATTGCCTCGAGCAGCTGCGTCATCGCGGTCTCGATCACCGCCGAGACGAGCTCGTCCCGCGAGCCGAAGTGAACGTAGAACGCGCCGCGGGTGTAGCCCGCCTCCTCGCAGATCGCGTCGAGGCTGGGACCGTCGAGCCCCTCGCGCAGGAAGAGCCGCGCGGCCGCCGCGATCAGGCCCGCGCGGGTCTTCTCGGGGATCCGCTTGCGCTCGACCTTCTTGCTCGCCTTCTTCTTCTTCTTCTTCGTCGTGGGACGCCGCGCGGTCACGATCCTTGACATACGGTGTCGTATGTTCCAGATCAAGCGAAACATACGACCGCGTATGTAGCGATCTGCGACCCTCCTCCCGTGCGCGCCAAGCCCTCCCGTGCCGACGCCGAGACCGCCGAGGGTCTCGCCCTGCCGCGCGCCTCCCTCCCGCGGATCGCGCTGCGGGGGATCGCCGTGGTGGCGATCCTCTGGTGGTTCGCGATGCGGCGCGCGGTCGCCGTCTTCACGGGATCGATCAGCGGCCCGGTCGCGCTCCGCCGCGCGTTCGAGACGCTGGGGCCGATCTACGTGAAGCTGGGCCAGCTGATCGCGTCGGGCGAAGCGCTCTTCCCGGAGTCGTACTCGGAGGAGTTCCGCACGCTGCTCGATCGCGTGCCGCCGTTCCCGTTCTCCGACGTCGAGCGGATCGTGCGCGAGGATCTCGGCGCGCCGCCGAGCGCGCTCTTCGCGACGCTCGATCCCGAGCCGATGGCCGCCGCGAGCATCGCGCAGGTGCACACGGCGACGCTGCGCGACGGACGCGACGTGGTGGTGAAGGTGCAGCGGCCGGGGATCGGCGCGCTCGCGGCCGCCGACATCCGCATCATGCGTGCGTTCGCGTGGCTCGCGATGAAGGTGTCGTCGCTCGCGCGGGGCTCGAACGTCGTCGCGTTCGTCGACGACTTCGAGGCGAACCTGATCGAGGAGCTCGACTTCCGCCGCGAGGCCGAGCGCATGCGCGAGTTCAACGACGTGATGCGCATCATGGGCAACAGGCGCACCTCCGCGCCCGCCGTCGAGGACGCGCTGACGCACGCGCGCGTGCTCACGATGGAGCGCTTCCGCGGGTGGCGCATCGACGACGCGGCGAGCGTGCGCGCGAGCGGCTTCGACCCCGAGGAGGCGCTGATCGACGGCATCCGCGCGTGGTTCCAGACCCTGATTCTCCGCGGCTTCTTCCACGGTGACGTGCACGCCGGGAACTTCATGCTGCGGCAGGACGGGCGCATCGGGTTCCTCGACTTCGGGATCGTCGGCCGCTTCCAGCAGAACAACCGGCAGGGCGTGCTCGAGTACGTGCTCGGGTTCCAGCAGCGCGACTTCGCGCGCGTCGCCGACGCGATGATCGCGATGGAGACGATGGAGCCCGGCAAGCAGGTCGATAGAGAGGCGCTCGGGAGGGACCTCGAGGACACCTTCCGTCCGATGCTCGATCCCGAGGCCGGCTTCACGCTCAAGGATCTCGTGCCGGGGCTGATCCGCTCGGCGCGTCGCCACGAGCTGCGCATGCCGCGCGATCTCGTGCTGGTGACCAAGCAGCTCGTGTACCTCGATCGTTACTCGCGCGCGTACGGCGGCGAGAAGATGAACGTGCTGACCGATGCGCGGCTGACGAACCTGATCACACAGGACATGCTGGTCGCCATGCTCAGCCCCGAGAAGGGCTGATGCTGCGGGTTGGTGAACCGCGGAGGCGGTGACTACGGTCGACGAGCGTCGCAGACCTGGTCGCAGCAGTAGCCGTAGCGAGCGCGCGGACCGGGGGCGCTTGACGGCCGTGGTGGGACTCCGCAGGGAGTGGCGATGAGCAGGACGATCATCGCGTGCTTCTGCGCGCTCGCGCTCGCGTGTGGCGCCGACCCAGCGCCCGCACCGGCACCGGCCGGGCCACCCGACGCGGCGCCGATCGAGCCGGCCTGGGTGTCGCGCCGGGTCGACGAGGCGCGCGCGCGTCTCGACTCGAGCGAGGGCGGGCGCCTCGTGGCGCAGGCGATCGAGGCGCACGGCGGGCTCTCGACGTGGCTCGCGCACGGCACGATCGAATTCGACTTCGACTACCAGCCGCTCGATCGTCCGGAGCGACGGATGAACACGCGCAACCGCGTCGATCTCTGGCGCAGCCGAGCGACGCAGCGTGAGCTCGGCGAGGGCGCCGATGCGGAGCTCGGCTGGGACGGAGAGCGCGCGTGGATCCGTCCCGGCCCGGACGCGTTCCCCAGCCCGGCGCGCTTCTGGGCGACCACGCCGTTCTACTTCGTAGGGATCCCGTTCGTGCTCTCCGATGCTGGCGTGCGCCTCGAGATGCTCGACGACGCGGAGCTCGACGGCGTCGTGCATCACGTCGTGAAGGCGAGCTTCGAGCCCGGCACGGGGGACTCGCCGGGCGACTACTACGTTCTCTACGTGCACCCCGACACGAACCGGGTGTCGGCGCTGCGGTACGTGGTCGCGTATCCCGGCTTCTTCCCGAGCGGCGGCCACTCGCCCGAGAAGCTGATGCGGGTCGAGGGGCTGCACGAAGTGAGCGGCGTGCTGTTGCCTGCGCGCCTCGACACCCACGCCTGGGATGGCGAGACGCAGACGATCGGTGATCGGGTCACCGCGATCGAGATCACGAACGTGCGCTTCGGCGAGCGCTGGCCCGCCTCGACGTTCGCACCGCCGCGCGAGGGCGCGACGGTGATCGACACCATCGAGCCCGCCGCGCGCTGACTCGACAGGAGTGCGGCATCGGAGCGCGCGATCGAAGCGCGCGAACGGAGCTCTGGGCATCGCCGTTGCAGATGATCACCTCATGAAAAAGCTCATGGGATCATTCGTCGCGATCGCTGCGCTCGCGCTTACCGCATGCGGCGACACGCCACACGAGAACCGCGCGGAAGAGCTCCAGGAAGCTCGGAGCGAGGCGCGCGGCGAGGACTGGCTCAGCGAGGAGATCCACGAAGGCATGGCGAGGGAGCGTGCGGAGCTCGCGGACGACGTCGGCGCGTCTCCGCGTGCGCTCGCGGACGAGCCCGCACCGACGGCGGCCGAGGTGGTCGACGCGCGCGAGGAGGGCATCGAGCGCGATCCCGGCGACGCGTACTGAGCGCTCACCCGTGCGGCCCGAGTCACGGGCGGGCCTGCGCCGCATCGCGACGGACGTAGACACCGCGCCGACGCCGACGGGCCTCTCGCTGAGGGCGCTCGGATCAGGGGCCATGGACGCGCCGCGCCGGAGTCTATCTGCCGGACGAGCAGCATCGACCGTGCGCCGCACGGAGGAAGGACGCACCCGTGATCGCGCAGCACCCGAGTTTCCCGTCACCTTCCTCGTCGGCGCGGAGCGCTCGGGCACCACGCTGCTCCGGCTGATGCTCGACGGACATCCGCGGCTCGCGTTCCGCTACGAGTTCGAGCTCGCGGTCGACCTCGTGCCCGACGGAGAGGGATGGCCCGAGCTCGAGACGTACTACGAGCATCTACGAACGATGCGCTGGGTCGATCCTCCGCCGCACGTCGATCGAGCGCTCGACTATCCGTCGCTCGTTCGCTCGTTCCTCGAGCAGAAGCGCAGCGCGGATCGAAAGCCCCTCGTCGGCGCGACGGTGCATCGTCACTACGATCGCCTGCTGCGCATCTGGCCGGACGCGCGCTTCGTGCATCTCGTGCGCGACGGACGCGACGTCGCACGCTCCACCGTCGCGATCGGATGGGCGGGCAACGTCTGGACGGCGTGCGAGCACTGGGCGGCGGCCGAGCGCCTCTGGGCGCAGGTCGCCGCGACGCTCCCGGCCGATCGGAGGATCGACGTCCACTACGAAGAGCTGGTTCGCGATCCGCGCGCGACGCTCGAGCGCATCTGCGCGTTCATCGGGATCGAGTACGACGAGGCGATGCTCGAGTATCCGCAGCGCTCGAGCTATCGCGCGCCCGATCCCGCGCTCGCCGAGCGCTGGCGCGAGACGTTCGCGCCGCACGAGCTCCGCCTGGTGGAGTCGCGCATCGGAGAGCTCCTGGTCGAGCGTGGCTATCCGCTCAGCGGCGCTCCTCTCGCGCCGCCGAGCTTGCCGTTGCGCGCCGCGCTCGCCGTGCACTGCCGTGCCGGGAGAGCGCAGCACGCGGCGCGCTCGCTCGGCGTGCGCCTGTGGCTCGAGCGACTGCTCGCGCACCGCGTCGGCCCGCGGTGGTGGCGCGAGGCCGTGCAGCTGCGCATCCACGAGGTGGTGAACGCGCAGCTCGCGTGAAGGCTCGTCAGCGCTCGGTCGAAGGCGGCGGCACCTGCGCGGCACCAGGCACCGGCGTGGCCTCGTGCGGGTCGACCTCGCCCTCGTACGCCGGGGGCGGCGCCTGCTGCACGGCACCGAGCGGGACATCGCGCCCCGCTGTCTCGGAGGCCGCCTCACCGAGCTCCGTCGGGGTGCGCCTTTCCTCCGCGGTGGGCAGCTCCAGCGAACGCTCCTCGAGCTCGCGCTCGCGCGTCTCCATGCGCTCCTCGCATGCGGTCAGCGCGAGCGCGCCGACGAGCGCGCACGCCATCGAGAGCTTCGTCGTGCTCATGCGGGATTCCCTCCTCCGTCCTCGGCGAAGATGCAGTGGACGTTCCACCTCGGTGCCGCCCGCTCTCGTCAGCGGGGCGCGACGCCTCACGCGACCACGTGCGCGCTGGGTGGTGCCCTGAAGCGTGGGCGCTCGCCGGGAGGGTTGCTACGCTCGCGCGCCTCATGAGCAGCGAGAGTCTGATCGTGCGACCCGGCGCCGCCGCGCTCACCGTCATCGACGAGCGGGGACGCTCGCTCGCAGTGCCGTCGGGCTGGGTGCTGCTGCCGCCCGGAGACGCCGGTCTGACGCGGCGGGTGAAGGCCGCGGGCCCCACGTGGACGGTGCAGGAGAAGGTCGGGCGGCGGATGTTCTCGCGAGGCGTGTGGGCGCCCGCCGAGCACGTCGTGCGGGCGAGGGGCGAGCTCGATGTCGAGCGCGCGGACCCCGCATACGCGAAGAAGCTGGACGCTGGCCGCGCGCGCCGCGAGAAGAAGCAGCACGCGTACGTGGAGGACTTCCGCGGCGCCGTGCTCTCGTACCTCGCGTTCGATCGATCGCACGTCGCGCTCGCGGAGCGGCTCGCCGACGCGGTGACGGCGCACGCGACGCCGGTCGGCAGCGGAACGGTCGCGCGCACCGAGCGCATCCCGATCGACGAGCGCGCGGAGTCCGCGGTGATCGCGTGGATGCGACACCAGACCACGGCCTACGATGGCATGGAGATCCCGCGCGTGCGCGGGGAGCGCCGGCGGGTGCGGCGCATGCTCGCCGAGCGCAGCGAGCGGCTCCTCCAGGGATATCGCCGCGGCGGCGCGATCGATCCCTCGGCGTGCCCGCTCCAGCGTGCGCTCTCGATGCGTTGATCGGCGGGCGTGCTCTCGGGGCGCGGCGCTGCTAATCCAGCGCGCATGGCCAACCCCACCGCAGTCTGCGAGACGTCGCTCGGAAGCTTCACGATCGAGCTCTTCACCGACAAGATGCCGATCACCGCCGGCAATTTCATCGAGCTCGCGAAGAGCGGCTTCTACGACGGGCTGCACTTCCATCGCGTGATCGAGGGCTTCATGTGCCAGTTCGGCTGCCCTCACAGCAAGGACCCGATGAGCCCGCGCGCGGGCACGGGTGACGGTCCGAAGGGCACGATCCAGGACGAGCATCCCGCGGACGCGAAGCTCTCGAACGAGATCGGGACGCTGTCGATGGCGAACACCGGCCGGCCGAACAGCGGCAGCAGCCAGTTCTTCGTCAACACCAAGCACAACTCCTTCCTCGACTTCTTCACGCCCGGCGCCTCGAAGCACCCGGTGTTCGCGCGCGTCACCGAGGGGATGGACGTCGTGAAGAAGATCGAGTCGACCCCGACCGACGCGAACGATCGCCCGCGCACGCCGGTGAAGATGATCCGCGTGACCGTGCAGGAGGCGTGAGCCGACGGAGCGCTCGCGGTCGCGGTCAGCCGCCGCTGACGCCGGGGGCCGCGTCGGCCGACCAGACTTCCTGGTCGTCGCCGTCGGCCACCCCGACGACGCGATCGCCGTCGACGATCGCCATGTAGCCCACCGGGAGCAGCAAGGCCGTCATCGCCGCCGGGCGCAGGCCGAACAAGGCGTGCAGCGGGTGCTTCTCGTACGCCGCAGGATCGTCGGGCGTCGGCGCGGCGTCGGGCTCGGCCGAGCCGATGAACCATCCCGAGTCCTCGGGGCTCGGCGCGGCGTCGCGCTGCAGGTAGATCTTCCCGGACCAGTCGAGCGCACGGGGCGCCGTGAACGTCTGCCGGAAGCTGCACGGCACCGGCGCGAGCTCGATCGCACGCAGCAGTGCGAGCTGGCGCACGATCGTGATCAGGGATCGACTGATGTCGGCGCTCAGCGCGCCGTGGCCCGGTCCGCCGTAGTCCGGCTCACAGACGTGCAGCGCCCCGCCCTCGTCGGCGATCACGAACAGCGCTCCACCGAAGTCGATGGTGATGCCGGGGGCGACCCCGCGTGGGGTGTCTCTCAGCGCCGCGACCGCCTGCAGCACGCCGCGAGCCTGGCTCTCCAGTGGCGCGGCCGCGAGTGTCCGGAGCTCGAGGCCGCCCGTCTGCAGCGTGAACGTGCGCGATGCATCGACAGTCATCACGCGAGGGTCGCACGCGCGCTCGCGCTGATCGACCGCCGCCCGGGCGCGCGCCGCTCGGGCTAGAGAGCGCGCAGGAGCGTTCTTGTCTGCGTCCGCATCGCCGCCGCGCCGAGCGGGAGCGGAACGCGCTCGCGCTCGAGTTGGGCGAGGCACCACTCGACGGCGTCGTCGCTCGCGGTGAACACCTCGTGCGGCGACGCGGGCTTCCACAGCCAGAGGATCGCGGTCAGCGCGCCCCTCGCGAGCGCGTTGCCGACGATGGTGGCCGAGCCCACGCACAGCTCCCTCGACACGCTCCGCACGCGCGGGGTGTTCGCCCAGTCGGCGATCTGCTTGCGCTCGCGGGCGCCCATCGAGTCGGCATCGCTGGGCGCCGCGCTGATCAGCGAGTAGCGCTCGCGACGCGCGAACAGCTGCTCGTAACCATCGGTCATCAGTTTCATCGAGTCCGGCCCGTGCTTCCGCGGCGACACGCAGACGACCAGCGGAAACGCATCCAGGACGAAGCGGGGAGCGGTCTCGATCTGCGCGGTGGGGCTGCGACTCGCGTGCATGGCTCTCCGGAAGGCGCCGGCGCGCGAAGGATGCGCGCAGCGGTGCGAGCGTCTCCTGTATCCCGAGCACCGCCTTCGCGGCAATCGTTTCGCACGCGAGCGCGGCGTCGCCCGCGCGCTCTACAGACAGCGGATCAGGAATCGGTGCTCCGAGCACGCGGTCGAGATGTCGGCGTACTCGGTGCGTGCGGTCGGTCCGAGGCAGTGGCCGACCGGCTCGTTCCACGTCGCGCCCGGCGCGAGGTCGGTGTAGCCGCCACCGTACGAGAGCCAGACGTCGACCGCGTAGTCGCTCGAGCGGTTGCGCCAGCAGAAGTACGCGGTCTGACCGGCGGGGATCGTGATCTCCGGCGGCGTCACGCTCATCGCGCAGGTGTTGGACACGTCGATGTCGACGCAGTAGGTCGCCATCGCGGGCGTGCCCGCGTCCGTCGTGCCGCCCGCGTCCGCCGCGGCATCGGTGGCGGTCGCCGCATCGGCCACCGCAGCGTCCGTGCTGATCGCGGCGTCCGTGATCGCCGCGTCCGCGTCGGTGCTGCCATCGCCGAGCATGCCGCCATCGCTCCCCGCGCCCCCGTCGAGGCCGGGGCACGGCCCATCCGCCGACGGGCCCCACGTGCCCGACGAACAGTAGAGATCGGGCCCCGGGGACCGACAGATCACCTCACCGATCCGATCGGCGCACGGACAGCCGATCTCCGGCTCGCGACACCCCGCGTCGACGGCGCCGCCCGAGTCGACGTCGACGCGGGCGTCGAGAGCGGCGCTCGCGTCTTCGTCGCCGCAGCCGGCGATCGACGCGCATACGATCAACATCGCGATACCCACGCGCGGAGAGTCGCTCATGCGGTCGCGATCCTACGCGATCCGAGCCCCCGCGCGACGCTCGGATGCCGAGCCCGTGACCCTGCGGACCGTGCGGTGCCACACGCGCGACCCGCGTGCTGGGGGCACGTGACGCTCAGGAGGCGACATCATGACGCTGAGAGCGCGCGAGACGACGATCGAGACCGAGCACGGGAGCGAGCGGCTGCTCGCTGTCGCGTGCCCCCAGCGCATCGATCCGGTGCCGATCACGGAGTGCGCGGCGTGTGAGCTCTGCGAGGGGCTGGAGCTCGGTGGCGGAGTCGCCGTTCGCTGCGCGGTCGCGGCGTCCGGCGAGCCGGACGGTGTGCCCGGCGCGGAGGCGTCGATCGCGACCATCATGACGGCGCCCGTGGTGTCGGTGCGGAAGGACGCCGCGATCGAGAACGTGCAGTGGCTCTTGATCGAGCGCGGCATCGGCGCGGTGCCCGTGGTCGACCACCTCGAGCGGCCGATCGGCATGCTCGCGAAGACCGATCTGCTGCGCGATCGCGACGAGCCGACCGTGACCGTCGAGCTCCGTGCGCGCGCGGTCCTGCACGAGCGCGGCTGCAGCGAGCGCGAGGTCAGCGGCCTCCGCGCCGGCGACGTGATGACGCCGACCGTGTTCACCGCGCTCGAGCGGATGTCGATCGCCGCGACCGCCGCGCTGATGGCACGCGAGCGCGTGCACCACGTCCCCGTGATCAGCACGTCCGGCAGGCTCGTCGGCATCGTGTCGACGTTCGACATCGCGCGCTGGGTCGCTGCTCGCGAGCGGTTCACGGCACGCGAGGGACCGGTGCGGGCGAGCCGATCCTCGGACGGGCTCTGACTGGAGGCCTGTCTCGAAATCAGCGCGACGCATCCGGAGACCTCGCGTGCGGCGCGCGCCGATCACAGCGGCTCTCGATTCGGACAGGCCTCGACCCGCAGGAACTGCACGGTGGGCCGCACCGATTGCGCCCGGCCCGGGCCGCTCGACGCTCACGCGCCGATCCTGCGCGGCGCGGTTCTGGCAAACGAAGCGCGAGAACACGAGAGGAACCCAGTCATGAGCGACGACACGTTCTCGACTCGACTCGAGCGCATCCGCGACGAGCTGAAGGTCCGCGCGCACCTCGCCGCGCTCGAGGCCCGTGATGCCTGGGATCGCGCGCACCTCGCGCGCGTCGGCGACGAGCTCGCCGCAGCGCGCGACGAGGCGCGCCTCCAGACGCACCTCGGTGCGATGGACGCCCGCGACGCGTGGGGACGGCTCGAGGAGGAGGCGCGCACGCTCGCCGGCAAGGCGGGCGCCGACATCGACCAGGCGATCTCCGTCCTCGTGGGCGCGCTCGAGGAGATCATCGACCGCGCCGCGCAGCGGGCGATCGCGAGCGACGAGCAGAAGAGCGTCCGATGAGCGCGTTCGTGGGACACCCGATCGTGATCGCGGTCCCGCTCGATCATGGAGCGGAGGACGTGATCGACGCCGCCGCGGCGCTCGCGTCGCGGCTCGGCGCGCCGGTGCTGCCGGTGCATGCGATCGGCGCGAGCGCGAACGCCAGCGACGTCGCGGATGCGCGCGCATCGATCGAGTCGTGGCTCGGCGCGCTGGCCCGACGAGGCGTCACGGTGCAGCCGCTGGTGATCGAAGCGGGTCGTCCCGAGCAGGTCATCCCTGCCATCGCCGCTCGGGCCGGCGCGCCGCTGACGATCGTCGGCTCCGGCCGTGGCTCGACGATCCGCGACTGGCTGCTCGGGACCAGCGCGGAGCGCATCGTGCGCGCGAGCGCGGGCCCGGTCTGGATCGCGCGCGGGACGCTGCCGAGCGAGCCGCATCCCGTGCTCGTCCCGATCGATCTCGGGGAGCACACGCGGGTCTCCATCATCGCGGGCGCGCGGTGGTCGCGGCTCTTCGGCACGCCGCTGCGCCTCCTCCACGTGCTACCGGAGGTCGAGCCGCGGGGAGACGAGCGGACCGCGCGCCGGATCGACGAGCTCACCACCGCAGCGCGCACGAGGATCGTCGAGCTCGTCGATCAGATCGATCTCGACTTCGTGCCGATCGAGATCCGTCTGACGCACGGACCGATCGGAGCGACGCTCGTCCGCGAAGCGGAGGACGCGGGGCTCGTCGCGATCACCCAGCCCGACTACGAGATGCTCGTGCCCGCCTCGCTGGGCTCACACGTGGAACGTCTCATGCGAACGTCGCGCGCATCCGTGATCGCCGTTCGCGACGGCGACGCTGCGCGGCAGCGCGCGATGCGCGAAGAGCGGGCCCGATGGGTCGCGTCGCTCCGCAGCGAGGCCGAGCAGGCGCTCGAGGACGGCGACCCTGCGCGCGCCGAGCGCTTGCTCTTGAACGCGAAGATCGCGGCGCCGGCGAGCCCGCGCATCGAGGACGTGCTCGCCCGCGCGGTCGAGCTCCAGGGACGCTCCGAGGAGGCCGAGCGACATCGCGGGCTCGCGCGCTGGCTGCGCGCCGAGCTCGAATGACGCGATCGGTGCGTATGTGGGGAGCGAGGTCGCAGCGCATCTCCGGACGCGTCGCGACGTCGTGATCTCCCATGTCTCAGCACGCGCTCACCCATGACCCCCCCGGCCCCACGCGAGACCCCGTCTGCGGGATGACGGTGGATCCGGTGACGGCGACGCACCGCTACGTCCACGACGGCGAAGAGCGCGTCTTCTGCAGCGCACGCTGCCGCGAGCGGTTCATGGCCGATCCGGAGAAGTACGCGTCGCGCCCGGCCGACCCGCACGCGCAACATCGGCTCAGCACGCCCGAGCCCGCGCCCGACGTGGCGTCCGCCGCGGCGGAGCGAACGTGGACTTGCCCGATGCATCCCGAGATCGTGCGAGCAGGGCCGGGCAGCTGCCCGATCTGCGGCATGGCGCTCGAGCCGCGCACGATCGCCGCGAACGACGCGGAGAACCCCGAGCTCGCCGACATGACGCGACGACTCGTCGTGTCGGCGGTGTTGGCGGTTCCGCTGCTCGTGCTCGCGATGTCCGACATGATCCCTGGGCAGCCGCTTCAGCACGCCGTCCCGGCGGAGTGGCTGGCGCTCACGCAGCTCGCGCTCGCGACGCCGGTCGTGCTCTGGGGCGGCGCGCCGTTCTTCCACCGCGGCTGGTTGTCGGTGCGCAACCGCAGCCTCAACATGTTCACGCTGGTCGCGCTCGGCATCGGCGTCGCGTGGGCGTACAGCACGATTGCGCTCGGGATCGCGCTCGTTGCGCCGGGCGTGTTCCCACCCGAGTACCTCGGCCACGGTGGCATGCCGGGCGTGTACTTCGAAGCAGCGGCGGTGATCACGGCGCTGGTGCTCCTCGGTCAAGTGCTCGAGCTACGCGCGCGCAGCCAGACGAGCGGCGCGATCAAGGCGCTGCTGGGGCTCGCCCCCAAGACCGCGCGCCGGATCGAAGCGTCGGGCGCGGAGCACGACGTGCCGCTCGACGCCGTGCAGGTCGGCGATCGCCTGCGGGTCCGCCCGGGTGAGCGCGTGCCGGTCGATGGTCGCGTCGCCGAGGGGCGCTCCTCGGTCGACGAGTCGATGATCAGCGGCGAGCCGGTGCCGGTGGAGAAGAGCGAGGGCGCCACGGTCACGGGCGGCACGATCAACGGCACGGGCGGGCTCGTCGTCGTGGCCGAGCGCGTCGGGGCGGACACGCTGCTCGCGCAGATCGTTCGAATGGTCTCGGAGGCGCAGCGCAGCCGCGCCCCGATCCAGCGGCTCGCCGATCGCGTGTCCGCGGTGTTCGTCCCGACGGTCATCGTGATCGCGGCGATCGCGTTCGTCGCATGGCTGGTGCTCGGTCCCGATCCGCGCATCACCTACGCGCTGATCAGCGCGACCGCGGTGCTGATCATCGCGTGCCCGTGCGCGCTCGGTCTCGCGACGCCGATGTCGATCATGGTCGGCACCGGCAAGGGTGCGACCGCGGGCGTCTTGATCAAGAACGCCGAGGCGCTCGAGGTCCTCGCGAAGGTCGACATCCTGCTCGTCGACAAGACGGGCACACTGACCGAGGGCAGGCCGGAGCTCGTCGACGTCGAGCCGGCCGAGGGCGTCGAGGAGCGCACCCTGCTCGAGCACGTCGCCGCGATCGAGATGCACAGCGAGCACCCGCTCGCGGCCGCGATCGTCGCCGGCGCGCGTGCTCGCGGTGCCGCATTCGAGCCGTCCGAGACGTTCGACTCGATCTCCGGCAAGGGCGCGCGTGGTCGCGTGGGCGGCCGCGACGTCGCGATCGGGAACGCGGCGCTGCTCGAGGAGCTCGGCATCAGCGCAGCCGACCTGCAGGCGCGCGCGTCGGCGCTGCGCGCCGAGGGTCGTACCGTGATGTTCGTCGCGATCGACGGGCGCAGCGCGGGGCTGATCGGCGTCGCCGATCCGATCAAGGCGACGACTGCCGAGGCGCTCGCGCAGCTGCGCGACGAGGGGGTGCGCGTGGTCATGGTCACCGGTGACGCGCGCGGCACGGCCGAGGCGGTCGCGCGCGAGCTCGGCATCGCCGACGTCGAGGCGGGGGTGCTGCCCGAGCGCAAGAGCGAGATCGTCGCGCGCTGGAAGCGCGAGGGACACGTCGTCGCGATGGCGGGCGACGGCGTCAACGACGCGCCTGCCCTCGCGAGCGCCGACGTCGGCGTCGCGATGGGCAGCGGCACCGACGTCGCGATGGAGAGCGCGGGCGTGACCCTCGTCCGCGGCGACCTGCGAGGCATCTCCCGCGCGCGCGCGCTCAGCCGCGCGACGATGCGGAACATCCGCCAGAACCTCTTCTTCGCGTTCGTCTACAACGCGGTGGGCGTCCCGATCGCCGCCGGCGTGCTCTACCCGCTGACGGGCGCGCTGCTCGATCCGATGTTCGCGAGCGCCGCGATGAGCCTGAGCTCGGTCTCGGTGATCGCGAACGCGCTCCGGCTGCGCGCCGCGAAGATCTGAGACAGAGTCGCGGAGTGCTCCCGCGGGGGGCACGCCTCGAGCGGCGCGAGCGTCATCCTGCGATCGTGTAGTCCGCGGTGCCGAGCAGGTTGCCGGCGGCGGTCCGCACCACGACGCGGTAGCGGCCGGGCGCGCCGACGACGGTGCGCGCGACCGTGCGATAGCGGCGCCGCGCCGGGACGTGCAGCGTCACGCCGCGTCCGCCCTCCGTGGTCGCCGCGACCTCGCCCTCGGCGCGCTCGAAGCTGACGCGCACGTCGGCCTCGGCCCCGGTCGCGTTCTCGAGCCGGATGACCACCCAGACCGGGCCCGCGCCGCGCTCGAACGTCGTCGTGGCGTCGGTGGGCTCCCCGCCCTCGATCGCACGCGTGAGCGTCATGTCGGCGATGCGCAGCCCGTCGATCTCTTCGCGCGCGGGCGCGGCCTCCTGGGCGGCGGCGAGCGACGTCGCGAGCAGCGCGCCCGTGACTGTCAGCAGCGTGAGCGATCGACGGACCGAACCGAGAATGTTGGAGCGCATGTTCGTTTCCCCCCTAGGACCGGAGCGCCTGTCGCTCCGAGCGGCGCGTCGGCGCCGGCGTGTGGCCAGCGCAACCAGCGCGCCAGCCGCGCATGCTACGCGTTTCGAGGAAAACCTCCGAGCGCGCGTGGTCGGCAGGACACGCGGTCGTGTCCTGCGCGGGGCGAGCGCTCCTGTCGACTCAGGGCCTGTCTAAAGATCGGCTCGCCCGCTCCGGGCGCTTCCGTCCGCGCGCCGGGCGCGCTCCCGTACGCGCCCTCCGGGGCGAGCACTCCTGTCGACTGGGTGCAGTTCTCATCGTGACGCACGCGCTCGGACCTTCTTCTCGGGCCTCGGCGTGATGTCGACGATGTTCGCGAGCACATGAACGTCGCGCTGGTACGTGGCGGCGACGAGCGCCCATGCCTTG
>JALYRN010000046.1 GCA_030855295.1 Myxococcota bacterium
GCGCTCTCGCCCGCGCCTGCCGCGCGGCAGCTGCACCCGCCCGGCGACGCGGTGCTCACGGGCGCGCAGTAGCCCAGCGCGCGATCGCAGACCTCACCGCCGCGGCACTCGGAGTCGGCGCTGCAGAGCGCGCGGCACATCGCGTCGACGCACGTCATGCCGCCGAGACAGTCGGCCGCGGTCGCGCACGAGACGGGGGTGCACGTGCCGTCCATGCATCGCTCACCGCCGCCGCAGTCGCGATCCGCGCTGCACGTCGTCGCGCCGCCGTCGGTCGTCGCGATCGGCCCCGAGTCGCCGGTCGGCAGCGCCGCGTCGGGCGTGCCTGCGTCGAGCATCGCCGTCCCGGCGTCGGTCATCGGCATCCCGACCGGCGCGACGTCGAGTCGGATCGCCCACTCGCCGTTGATGCCGGTGGCGCCGGTCGCCGGATCCGCGATGTCCGACGACTCGTTCCAGTGCCAGCCCGCGGGCACCGCGCCGCCGAGCGCCTCGACCGCGTAGATGAACCCGACGTTGTTCTCGATGCGCCCGTCGTCGTCGCGGATGCCGACGGCGCCCGGCGCGGTGAGCCCGAAGTCGGTGCACGACGTCGAGGAGCCGCCGCCCGGGATCGTGACCACCACGCGGATGTACGTGTTCGGCGCGGCGACCGGCACCATCACGGGAACGCTGGTGACCATCACGTTGTACATGCGCGAGCCCGGCGTCGTCTCGATGCTGAGCGTCAGCTCCGCGCTCTCCCCGAACAGCGCCGTCTCCCCGGCCCACGGGCCGCTCGCGGGGAAGCTCGAGATCGAACCGCGCGGCGCGGTCTCGCCCGCGTATGCCTCGACGATCATCGGGATCGTTCCCTCGTCGGACGAGCCCATGCACGTGTAGCCGGTCAGATCACCGGTCACCTGCGTCCGCGCGACCGCGACCTCGATCGACTGCAGCGTGAGCGGGAACTCGTCCGCGCGCAGACCGCCGCCGCCGTCGAGCGGCCGGAACACCATCCCGAACTTCTCGCCGGCGCAGAAGCCGCACGACACTGCGGCTGGGGTCGACTCCGAGAGCGTGTCGTACTGCACGCGCCGCTGCGCGCTCGCGATGCTCGCCGCGCAAGCGAACGAGGCGAGGATCACGATCGAGATCGAAGCGACGCGCTGCATGTGAAGAGCTCCCTGCAAGGCAACGAAGCTACCACGGCCCCCGTCCGGTCCCTCCGGGGCGAGCACTCGTGCCGGGCTCACTCTACCCGGTGCTCGATCTCCATGGGGTTCTTGAAGAACGCGTTGTGCGCGGGATCGTTGTAGGCCTTCCAGTCGAGATCGAAGGGCGACATCTCCGTCTCGCCGTCCCGGTGCGTGATGCGCAGCGCCTTGGGCGTGACGCTCCGGTAGCTCGACGTCTCCGGCAGATCGTTGTTGTCGGCGCCGCCCGCGGAGAACACCGTCAGCAGCGTGCCCGCCGGATCGTCGTAGACGCGCTCGAACCCCTCGTCGACCTTCTCGTGCCCGCGCACCAGCGCGTTGCAGCCGATGCGCGCGAGGAACGACTGCAGCTGCAGCCGCCCGAACGGAAAGCGCGCCGTCTGCTCCTGCAGCGCCGCCGGGATCACGTCGGCGCGGCTCGGATCGCTCCACATCATCTGGAAGCGCGCGTCCGCGTCGTTCAGCGAGGAGAGGTCCTTCCAGCGCTCCTTGATCAGTCGATCGCGCGGGATGCCGGCGTGCACGAACATCGTGCGATCGAAGAGCAGCACGTTCGGCATCGCCTCGAAGAGCTTCAGGTACTGCCGGAACACGTCGATCGGCAGGTGCGGGCGAAGCGTGTTGATCGACTCCGCCGGCTTCACGCCGCCGTAGATCTGTCCCTTGTACTCGACGTAGTACTCGTGGTTGCCGCGCAGCACGCAGACGTGATCGGGCGCGGTCACGAAGAGCTGCATCACGGTGCGCAGCACGCCGTTGAGGCTGAAGAGCCCGCGGTCGATGTAGTCGCCGAGCAGCACCAGCTTCGGCTCGGGCTGCGTCGCGGGATCGCGCCGGAACGCCTCCACCTTCTCGAAGAAGCGCGTCTGCATGATCGCCGCCTTCAAGCACGAGTAGCACCCGTGCAGGTCGCCCAGGACGATCAGCTCGTAGCTGCGCCCCGGCTTCGGCGGCACGACGTACACGTGCCCGTCGAGGAAGCTCTCCTCACCGGCGAGATCCTGCACCGTCGCGCGCCCCGTGAGCTTGCCCGCGCCCTTGCTGCGCTGCGCGTCGAGCAGCTCGATCATGCGATCGGCGAGCGCGAGATCGGCGGCGACCTGCTTCTGGATCCGCGTCGGGTCGCTCGAGTAGTGGTGCTCGAACTGAGCGAAGAACGGATGATCCATCTTCGCGCCCTCGCTCGCCCGGAGCGCGAGCTCGATCGGCATCGAGATGCGCACCGGCGTTCCGTCGGGCTCCTCGACGACCTCGATCGGGATCTCGGCGTCGGCACCGAGCAGCGCCGTGAGCTCGCTCCGGAACTTCGCCTCGGCCGGGTGGGTGTGGCCGTCGGCCATGATGAACTCGTCGAGCGTCTCGAGCAGCGACTCCTGGCTCGCTCGATCGAATCCGCCGAAGAGCTCGAAGCAGCGCAGCTTCAGCTTCGCGTGGACCATCGCGTCGCGCGACTCGTCGCGGCCGACCGGCTCCGTCATCACCTCGGCGACCCAGCGCTCGATGTTCTCGAACGTCTCGAGGAAGTGCTTGGTGAAGCGATCCGCCACGTCGCGTTTCACCTCGGGCGTCTGATCGGGCATCCCGGTCTCGACCCGGTGCGCGACGAGCTTGCCGATGTACCCGCGGACGAACGCGCGCTCGTGCTCGTCGAAGTCGCCGTCGATGTGCCCGAACGCAGTGAGCGAGAAGATGATCGCCTGCATCTGCTTCTCGGCGACCTGTGGATCCCGGCTGAAGGTCAGCATGTGCGCGATGATAGACCATCGACGGTCCCGCACGCGGGCTCTACACTGGCCAGGACGATGCAGGTCTTCCGTTCGGGGTCCCACCGGCCATGAGCGCCGTTTCGACGACGACGACGAAGAAGAGAAAGCCGCGCATCGAGGTCCGTCGTTTCGCGGGCGTCGAGGAGCACGCGGAGACGCTCTCGCACCTGCGGGTCGCGCACCTCACGGATCTGCACTTCGGACGCGTGACGCCGATCGCCGTGCACCGGCATGCGATCGAGCTGACGAACGCGGAGAAGCCCGATCTCGTCGTCATCACCGGCGACTTCGTGTGCCACAGCCAGCTCTATCTCGACTCGATGATGGAGACGCTCGGCAAGCTCGAGGCGCCGGCGATGGCGGTGCTCGGCAACCACGACTACTGGTCGGGCGCGGGCGAGGTCGAGCGCGCGCTGACGCGGGGCGGCATCGAGGTGCTCAAGAACCAGCACACGACGATCACGCTGCGCCACCAGCGCCTGCAGGTCGTCGGCCTCGACGACTCGTACACGGGCCACGCCGATCGCGACAAGGCGATCAAGGGTCTGCGCCGCGACGTCGCGTCGATCGGCCTGTCGCACATCGCCGAGGAGGCCGACGCGCTCTGGTATCACGGCGTCCCGCTCGTGCTCTCGGGCCATACCCACGGCGGACAGGTCACGTTCGCGCGCCTGCACGAGCTCGCGCTCGGCAAGCTCGTCGGGCACAAGTACGTGCACGGCCTCTACGGCAAGCGGAAGAGCCGCGGCGACGATCATCCGCTCGGCGCGGTGTACGTCGGCGCCGGGATCGGCGCGGCAGTGATGCCGCTGCGGCTCGGTGATCGCGGCCGGCGCGAGCTCGCGATGTTCGAGCTCGGGCACGAGGTGATCGACTTCGACGAGCACCACGGCGAGCAGCCCGCGCTGGTCGGTCGCAAGCCCTCGCCCGAGCTGGTCGCGAAGCGCCAGAGCTACGTGCACAAGCGCGAGCTGCAGCGCGAGATCGCCGAGGCGCGCAAGTACCTCGAGAAGATGAAGAAGGACGGCCGCACCAGCTGGCCGCCCCCCGACATCGGCAGCGGCAACCTCGGCCCCTGAGATCTCGCCGTCAGAAGCCCACGTCGCGGATGCGCCAGAACCACTGGGCACCGTCGACGTCCACGCGGATGCCGGGGCAGCCCATCGTGTCGATCCCGGCGAGCTCGGTCACGCGCGCACGCGCGCCGACGAAGCGCTCCATGTCGCTCGACCAGTTGGTGTCGCCGTTCCATGGCGAGTGCCGGCCCAGCACGACCACCGACCCCGGCTGGATCGGCCCGTAGGTCACGGCGCCGTCGCTCATCCCGCACCACCGCGGCACCGCCGCGCCCATGCCCATCGGCATGCCGGCGCCCGCGAGCTGCATGTCGCGGATGCGCCAGTAGTACTGCCCTCCGTCGGCGTCGACGCGCACCACGGGACAGCCCACCGAGTCGACGCCCTCGAACGACGTCACCCGCCCCATCTGCCCGACCCAGCGCCCCATCTCCGGCGACCAGTTCGCATCACCACGCCACGGCGAGTGCGCGCCGAGCATCACGACGGTGCCGGGCCCGATCGGGCCGTACGTCACGCCGGCCGAGGACATGTCGCAGCCGCGCGGGATCTCCATCGCGAAGCCGCCGCCGATCTGCGCGTCGCGGATGCGCCAGGCCCACTGCCCTCCGTCGACGTCGACGCGGATCGTCGGGCAGCCCGCCGAGTCGATCCCCGCGAGCTGTGTGATGCGCGCGCTGCGACCGACGAACGGGCTCATCTCCGGCGTCCAGTTCGCGTCGCCGGCCCACGGCGTGTGCGCGCCGAGCACCACGATCGCGCCCACCGTCAGCGGGCCGTACGTCTCGTAGCCGGCGCTCATCCCGCAGTGGCGCGGGAGCACGCCGCCGTACTGCGCCTCGGCGCTCGCCGGCGCGAGCGCGCCGACCCACGTGAGCGCGATCGCGGTCGCGCTCGCCAGCATCCACATCCGCATCGCTCTGCTACCCCCGGTCGAGTCCACGGCGCAGCGGACTACGACCGCCGGGTCGGTGTCAACGGCCTCCGCGCGCAGTGCGCGCCGAGCGCGCTCCCGTCCCGTCCGGTCCCTCCGGGGCGCGGGGGGCGAGCACTCCGGCTGACTGACTACTCCGCGGCCTCGGGGAGCTGCGCTCGACGGGCCTGCGCGTCCGGCAGCGCGGCAGACGCCGGCTGCGACAACCACTCGCGATAGCCGACGCGCGAGGGCGGCGTCGCGGTCTCGAGCGGCGTCCGCCGGAGCATCGCGCAGAACCCGCGCGCCGCGCCGATCACGCCGGGCGCCGTCTCGGGGAGCACCGTGAGCTCGACCTGCACGTCGCGCGGCGCGAGCTGCTGCAGGCGCATGCCGACGAGCTGATCGGGACGGCGAAGGGCCTCCGCGATCTCGCCCAGCCGATCCGGCGAGGCCGACGTCGCGAGCACGGCGCCGCTGCTGAGACGGCTCTCGAGCGTCGCGAGCATCGCGCGGCGCGCCCGCGGCTCGCAGACGGTCGTGTCGATCACGAGATCGGCGTCGTCGACGCGCCCGAGGTCGCTGCCGATCTCGATGCGCGCGAGGATCTCGATCGTCTCCGCGCTCGTCAGCTCGCCGAGCTCGACCGCGATCGCGAGCCGTCGCGTCAGCCGCGCGCGGATCGCGTCGACGTCGGAGCGGGCGCCGCGGATCAGCACGACGGGCATCTCCTCGGCCGCGCACGCGAGCGCGATCTCGCAGCCGACTGGGCCCGACCCGACGATGCTGACCGCGCTGAACGCCATGCTGGCTCCCCCGACTCACCGCGCACCGAGAGGCACGAGGCAGCAAACAGATCGCGCGAAGCGCTTTACACGTTCACAACGCCATCTAAACGCGGAGCCCCTCGTCGTCAATCCGAGCAGGCCGCATGGACCCGATGTGCGTTGCATCGTGGTGCTACGACGTTCTGTAAACAGGTTGTCAACATCGAGGCGCCAGCCCGCCGCGCTTGCGCCTGGACCGGTGTATCCGTACAGTCGCCTCCCGTGTTTGCTCTGCGGTCTCTCCGGGTAGATCCAGGAGAGCCAGCACGACCGCGGACGAGCCATTCCGTGCTCCCGGGCGACCAGCTCGCGGGCGACCAGCTGTGTGCTGGCGACCAGTATTTTCGGGCGACCAGTATTTTCGAGCGACCAGCGCGCCGTGCTCCGCGATCCCGCGGCGCGGCTCCTGGGTGAAGGACGATCGATGAACTCGCGACGCACCAAGTACATCTTCGTGACCGGCGGCGTCGTCAGCTCGATCGGCAAGGGGCTGGCGGCCGCATCGATCGGTGCGCTGCTCGAGGCGCGTGGTCTGAAGGTCACGAACGTCAAGCTCGACCCGTACATCAACGTCGATCCCGGCACGATGTCGCCGTACCAGCACGGCGAGGTCTACGTGACCGACGACGGCGCCGAGGCCGATCTCGATCTCGGTCACTACGAGCGCTTCACGTCGACGCGCATGACGCGCGCGAACAACTTCACGACGGGCCGCATCTACGACGCGGTCATCTCGAAGGAGCGGCGCGGCGAGTACCTCGGCGCGACCATCCAGGTGATCCCGCACATCACCGACGAGATCAAAGCGCGCGTGATCGACGTCGCGTCGCGCGCCGACGTCGCGATCGTCGAGGTGGGCGGCACGGTCGGCGACATCGAGTCGCTGCCTTTCCTCGAGGCAGTGCGCCAGCTGCGGCACGAGTCCGGCCCGCAGAACGCGATCTCGGTGCACGTCACGCTGGTCCCGCACATCGCGGCGGCGGGCGAGCTCAAGACGAAGCCGACGCAGCACTCGGTGAAGGAGCTGCTCGGCCTCGGCATCCAGCCCGAGATCCTGATCTGCCGCACCGAGAAGCCGCTCTCGCGCTCGATCAAGGAGAAGATCGCGCACTTCTGCAACGTGCCGGTCAACGCGGTGATCGCGGCCCCGGACGTCAGCGTGATCTACGAGCTGCCGATCGCGCTGCACGCCGAGAAGATCGACGAGTACATCACCGAGAAGCTCAACATCTGGTCGCGCCCGCCGGACCTCAGCGCGTGGCATCGCACCGTCGAGATCATGAAGAGCCCGCCGCGCGGCGTGGTGACGATCGCGCTGGTCGGCAAGTACGTGCACCTGCGCGACTCGTACAAGTCGCTGCACGAGGCGCTCTCGCACGGCGGTCTGGCGAACGAGTGCAAGATCGAGGTGAAGTACCTCGACAGCGAGACGATCGACGCGAGCAACGTCGCGCGCGAGCTCGCCGACGTCGATGGGCTGCTGGTGCCGGGCGGCTTCGGCGGTCGCGGCGCGGAGGGGAAGATCCAGGCGATCCGCCACGCGCGCGAGAACGGCATCCCGTTCTTCGGCATCTGCCTCGGCATGCAGATGGCGGTCGTCGAGTTCGCGCGGCACGTGGTCGGCATCGCGGGCGCGAACTCGACCGAGTTCGATCCGAACGCGACCGATCCGGTGATCGACCTGATGCCCGATCAGCGCGGCGTGAAGGCGAAGGGCGGCACGATGCGCCTCGGCGCGTATCGCTGCGCGCTGACGCCCGGCAGCCTCGCCGCGGAGATATACGGCGCGGCCGAGGTGAGCGAGCGCCACCGCCACCGCTACGAGTTCAACAACGCGTACAAGGAGCGCCTCGAGGAGGCGGGCATGGTGATGCCCGGTCTCTCGCCCGAGCTCGGCCTCGTCGAGATGATCGAGCTGCCGAAGCACGCGCACTTCGTCGGGTGCCAGTTCCATCCGGAGTTCAAGTCGCGCCCGCACGCCGCGCACCCGCTCTTCACGCGCTTCGTGCGCGCCTCGTTCCAGCGCCGAGAGGCGATCCGCCCCCGCGGCACCGAGCCCCGCACCGAAGCCGAGCCCGCGAGCAAGCTCGTCCACTGACGCTCGCGCCCGACGCGTCGGCCTGTAGCGCGGCGCGCACGATACCTGCGCGTCGCTCGTGCTCGCGCACCGAAGCCGAGCGCGCGACGTACGGCGTCGTACGTCGCGCCGCGTGTATCGACGCCGGCCCGCGGGAAGTGATCCTCGCTGTGTGCGAAATCTTCGGCGCTGCCGCGCCGATGGGCGCCCGTCGAGCGCGATCGGGTGGCATACCTGCCTCTGACGTCGCCCGCGGACGTGCACGTGACCCGCGCTCGCGTTCGTCCTCCGCCTGCCGGAAAGGTCCTCTGCGATGCGTTTTTTCCTTTCTCTCGTTCTCGCGTCGCTCTCGGCGACGGCTCTCGCCGGATGCGGTGGTGACATCAACTGCGGTACGCGATTCGTTTACGACGAGGCGCGGATGCGATGCGCGTGCGGCCCCGGCCAGACAGAGCTCGAGGATGGATCCTGTATGTTGCCCGACGGCGGCATCGAGCATCCCCCCGGGCTCGACGCCGGGCCGCCGCGTGACGCCGACGGACTGGGAGATGGCGGCTGCGTGATGGGCGCGACGCGCGAGTGCGGCGTCGGCACCGACGTCGGCGAGTGCACCGGGGGCGTGCAGACCTGCAGCGCGACCGGCGAGTGGGGAGAGTGCACGGGCGTGGTCGCGCCGACCGCTGAGCTGTGCAATGGCCTCGACGACGACTGCGACACGGTCGTCGACGGCCCGGCGGCGGGCCTGGCGTGCGGCTCCGCGCCAGCGTCGACGAGCGTCGCGTGCACCGCAGGGGCGTGCGTCGTCACCGGATGCGCTCCGGATGTCGGCGACTGCGACGGCGAGTTCGGGAACGGATGCGAGGCGGGGCTCGGTACGATCGAGCACTGCGCGTCGTGCGGCGACGCATGCGGTTGGGACTGCGAGGAGACCTCGTGCAACGACGCCGTCGCGGTGGACGTGGGCGGAAGCCACAACTGCGCGGTGCGCGAAGACGGCGATGTCGTCTGCTGGGGCTCGGCGAGTCTTGGTCGGCTCGGCGACGGGAGCGTCACCGACCGAGCAATGCCTGGCGCGGTCCCGGGGTTGTCGGGTGTCGACGCGATCTCCTCCGGCGGTGCGTCCACGTGCGCGCTGCTGTCCACGGGCGCTGTTCGGTGCTGGGGCTACAACGTGGATGGGCAGCTCGGTGACGGCTCTACGATCGAGCGTCGGACGCCGGTCGCCGTCAGCGGCATCTCGAGCGCCATCGCCGTGGCCGCCGGAGCGTCCCATGGGTGCGCGCTGCTCGTGACCGGCACGGTCAGGTGCTGGGGGAACAACTTGTACGGCCAGCTCGGCGATGGAACGACGACCAACCGGACGACGTCGGTATTTGTACCTCATCTCACCGGCGTGACGTCGATCACGGTCGGGAGCGGGCACACGTGCGCGCTCGTTTCGCGTGGCGCCGTGCTGTGCTGGGGCCGCAACGCAGAGGGCCAACTCGGGGATGGGACGACGAGCGATCGCGCGAGGCCGACGGTCGTGTCCGGGCTCTCGGACGGTGTGCGTTCGATCGCGGGCGACTCGCAGCACACGTGCGCGGTTCTCGAGTCCGGCGCGGTCCGGTGCTGGGGCTACAACCGGAGCGGGCAGCTCGGCGACGGCACGACGACGAGTCGGTCGGTGCCCGTGGCAGTCGTCGGACTCACCACGGGGGTCGCGGCAGTGACGGCGGGTGGTGACGTCACCTGCGCCCTGCTCGACGCCGGCGGCGCTCGATGCTGGGGAACGAACGGCTTCGGGCAGCTGGGCGATGGCACTACCACCGACCGCGCGACGCCGACCCCGGTGGTGGGCCTCGGCTCCGCGACCGAGATCAGGACGGGTGGCCTCCACACCTGCGCGCTTCTGTCGAGCGGCGCGCTCCAATGCTGGGGTGCAAACGCAAACGGACAGCTCGGCGACGGCACGACCGCCGTTCGCACGATGCCCACGCTCGTTGTCTCCCCGTAAGTCGCGCTCCGTGCCGGTCTGCACGGCATCGCGACAGTGTTGTCACATCGCCGGTGCGCGATCGGCCGCGTGGACGTGCTGGCTCGCAACGTGCTGTGCGGGGGATGGTCGCTGCCGGGACGTTGACAAGCGCGGTAGGGTGGGATGCGATGGCTGACGCTTTCTCTGTCCCCGGAGGACTTCGATGACGCTCTCTTCGTTCGCGCTGCGCTCTTCTGCCGTTCGCGTCTCGCTCGTGTCGGTGCAAGTGCTCGTGCTCGGCGCGGCGCTGGTCGCGTGCGGTGATGATCCTCCGGCTCGCGTCGACTCCGGAACCGACGTCGACAGCGGAACGGTCACGCCGCTTCCGGACGGCGGCGATGGTGGGAGCGTGATCCCAGGGGATGCGGGCGATGGCGGGACGACGGGCCGGATGTGCACGTCGCCCGGCGGCGCGTGCGACGTGATCCGGCAGGACTGCCCGTCGCCGCAGGGCTGTTTCTACGTCGCGACCATGGCGGGCGGGACGCCGATGACGATGTGCCTCGAGGCCGGCACCCGCGGCGACGGCATCAGGTGTGACTTCGTCAACGAGTGCCTGCCCGGGTTCACGTGCAACGACGGCCTCTGCCGCCACTACTGCTGCATGGGGAGCTCGAGCGACTGTCCCGCGGGGACCGGTCAGCAGTGCGTCGGCCTGGTCGGCAGTGACGCGATCGGGCAGTGCACGCAGGCAGTCAACTGTGATCTGGTGACGAACGAGATGTGCGCCGAAGGTCGCGGTTGCTATCCGTTCTCCAGCGACGGGACGCTCGGGTGCTTCTCGGCGGGTACGGCGACGGAGGGCGCGCCGTGCGTTGGGCTGAACGGCTGCATGCCCGGCATGGGATGCTTCGGTCGCGATGGTGGCGCCAACGCCTGCATTCGCTTCTGCCGAGTCTCGATGATGGACGCTGACTGCGGGGGTGGGGGTCGGATGTGCGCATCCGCTGGCGGACTCTCCCTGCCGGACGACTTCGGGCTCTGCCCGGATCCCGCGTGAGCGCCCTGCGGGCGAAGACGGAACGTCGAGCCGAGGAGGGCCTGCGTACTTCATGAGGACCGTCGTCGCCGCGTGCGTCGTGATCGCGAGCATGCTCGCGGGATGCAGCTCGGATCGCCCCGAGCTCGACGACGCGGGCATGGGTCGGGACGCCGCGCTCCAGGAGGGCGGCGTCGTCCCGACCGACGGCGGTCCCGACGGCGCGGCGCGGACGGACGCGGGCGCGATCGACGCGGGGACAGTCGCGGCGTGCGCGGGCGGTGAGTGTGATCCCCGCGACATCGGTGGGTGCCCTGGCGAAGATGCCGGCGTGTGCGCGCTGCGCGATCGGCTGCCGGCGTGCGTCGCGTCGGTCGGCGAGGTGACCGAGGGCGAGAGCTGCGTCGGCGACACCGACTGCGCGGCGGCGCTCGCGTGCTTCCGGGACGGCGGCTCGGTCGGCATCTGCGCGCGCGTCTGCTGTCCGGGTGAGATCGGCGTGTGCGGCGACGAGACGGACGAGCGCTTCTACTGCCGCGCGGACGGCGTGCTCGCGAGCGGCATCGCGACGAGCTGGGGTCGCTGCAGCGAGCTGCGGACGTGCGACGTGCTCGCGCCCGAGCGGGCGTGTGCGATGGGGGAGGGCTGCTACATCGAGTCCGAGCGGATGCGCTCGGTGTGTCGCTACGCCGGCAGCGGCGACGTCGGCGCGATGTGCGAGCGACAGACCGACTGCCGCGCCGGGTTCTTCTGCGCGGGCGTGATGACGAGCACGTGCGTGAGGATCTGCCGGCTGGACGACGCCGCGAGCTGCCCCGACGCCGAGGGACGCTGCGTCGCGCAGGCGTACTCGCCGCCGGGCTCGGGCGTCTGCGTCGTGAGCGCGGCAGCACGGGGCTGAGTCGGCAGGAGTGCTCGCCCCGGAGGGCGCGTACGGGAGCGCGCGCTTCGCGCGCGGACGGAAGCGACCGGAGCGGGCGAGCCGATTTTTAGACGGCCTTCGAGTCGACCGGTGACCGTCTCGAGCGTCGCCCATCGTTGCCCATCGTGCGCGAGCACCTCAGCGGGCGAGGGCGAGCGCAAGAAAGCCGATGCCGCTGAGCACCAGCACCGCGCCGCCACCCACCAGCATCTCGGGCATGCGTGCCTGGCCGCGGGGCCCGCTGAAGCTGACCTCGGTGGGAGCCTGGGGATCGTACAGCAGCGCGCGGCGCTCCCCCGGCGCGGGCGCCGTCCGCTCCCCGGGCCCGTCCACGGTCACCCGACGCCCATCACGCGTCGTGATCTCGACGTGGGGGAAATGGATGGTGGTCGGCGTCGAGCCGATCTCCACCCGGCGCGGCGTGGAGCCGACCACCACGCCCTCTGCTGTGATCGCGCGCGCGTTGAAGCTGGCGATCGAACGACGAACGCGCAGCCCGAGCACGGCGAGGCCCGCGCCTGCGAGCATGAACAGGCTGGAGACCACGAGCGGAGCGATGGGCATCGGACGAGGCTGCCACAGACTGCGATCGGGCGATCCCGACGTGGGGCGGTCCTCGCGTCGACGCGCGCCGGGCGTGCGCGACATGCACGTCTCCGTGTCCGTCTCCGCGCCGCAGCTCGGACCCTCGCGACCCTACGGCAGCGCCCTCCTCCACGATCCGGGCCTGCTCATCGGCTGCGAGCAGCGGATCGAGCGCGACGTCGCCGCCACGCGCGTCAGGGGATGCGCGGCACCGGCGAGTCGATCTGTACCGTGCGCCGGCTCGCCGTCGTTCCGTCGCCGAAGAGCGCGCTCGCGGTGCCCCAGCACGTGACCGCGCCGCTGGTCAGCAGTGCGCACGAGAACTGACGTCCGCCGACGATCTGCTGCACGTCGGTCAGCGGCGCCTGGGTGCCGCCCGCGTCGGTGGTGATCATGTCGAACGGCGTCGACGCGCTCGCGGTGGTCCCGATGCCGAGCTCGCCGCTCGCGTTCTCCCCGAGGCACGCCACCCGCGGTCCGAACGAGGCGTTGTCGTACGAGACGCAGATCGTCTCGAGGCCGACGAACACCTCCGTGCTGTCGGCGAAGAGCAGCGGGTCGATCGCGCGCGGCGTGGTCACGGAGGAGCCGCCCGCACCCATCTGGCCGCTGGCGTTGATGCCCCAGCAGAGCGGAGATCCCGTGACCGGGCGGGCGCACGTGTAGCTGTCGTACGACTGCGACGCGCCCGAGATGATCTCCGCGATCACCACGCCGGTCGGCAGCGCGACCGGCTCGGCCACCGGATGCGCCGCGTAGGTGATCGGCGTGCGACCGAGCTGACCGCTCCACCCGGCGCCGCTCCCGCTCTGGCCCGCGCACGACACCTGCGTGCCGCCCGCGTGCAGGATGCAGGTGAAGGTGTTGCCCGCGCTGATCTGAATCGCGTCGGCGATCGGGCGCGTCGCCGCGCCGTCTCGCTCGACGGCCACCAGCGGCGTGCCGCTCGGCGCGGACGTCGTGCCGCTGACCAGCTGACCGCTCCCGTTCGCGCCCCAGCAGCGCACCGCGCCCGACGTGAGCAGCGCGCACGCGTGGTCCTTGCCGATGACGACCTGCATCGCGCTCGTGATCCCGGGGATGGGCACGGCGCGCGGCGCGATGTCGATCGGTGCGTCGGCGCCGCACTCGCGGTCGTCGTTCGATCCCCAGCAGACGACGTCCCCCGTCGCGCGCACTGCGCACGTGTGATCGGCACGGCCGTGGCCGGCGATCGAGACCACGTCGTCGAGGATCGCGCCGGTGTAGAGGCGGACCATCTGCGTGGCGTCGATCGGCGGCGGAGTCGCGCTCGTCGACGCGGCGCCGCGCCCGAGCTGTCCGCGCGAGTTGGCGCCCCAGCACGCGACCTGCCCTGTCCCGAGCAGCGCGCACGCGTGGGCGTAGCCCGCTGCGATCGCGGTCACGCGCGCGCACTCGCCGTCACGGCAGCGCTCGCCCGCGACGCACGTACGCCCGCACATGCCGCAGCTGGTCGGGCTCGTCGTCAGCGCGGTCTCGCAGCCGTCGTCGAGCGCACCGTTGCAGTCGCCGAGGCCCGCCGCACACATGCCGACCGCGCAGCTACCGCCCGTGCACACCGCCGTCGCGCCGGCAATCGAGCAGGTCGCGCTCGCCGACGGATCTTCGTCGATCGTGCCGTCGCAGTCCTCGTCGCCGCCGCCGCACGCCTCGGTCGCCATCGGGTACGTGGTCGCGACCGTGTCGTCGCAGTCGCCGCCTCGGTTGATGCGGTCGGCGAGCATCGTGCACGCCAGCTCGACGCGGCGCGGATCTCCCCATCCGTCGTCGTCGGCGTCGACGTACCAGAGGCGCGCCGCGCCGACGGAGTTGCTCGAGTCGTCGCAGTCGCTCGCGTTCGCCACGCGATCGGACGGAACGACGCACGCGAGCACGGGCGTGCCCGCGCCGAGCCCGTCGCCGTCGACGTCGAGGTAGTACGGCGCGCGTGGCGAGCCCTCGTCGATCGCGCCGTCACAGTCGTCGTCGGACGCGTCGCACACCTCGCTCGCGCCGGGCCGCCGTGCGTCGCTCGAGTCGTCGCAGTCCCCGCCACGCGTGATGCGGCCGCGCACGAACGTGCACGATGTGATCGAGGACGTGCCCTCGTCGCCGTACGTGTCGCCGTCGCGATCGATCCACCACACGCCCATCGCCGTGCCGTCGTCGACGGCGCCGTTGCAGTCGTTGTCGCGCGCGTCGCAGAGCTCGAGGGCGCCAGGGTGGCTCGTCGGATCGCGATCGTCGCAGTCGTCGCCGCTGGGGCACGCGAGATCGGCGTGGCCGTCGGAGTCGTCGTCCTCGGTGTCGCGCGGGCCGACCAGGAAGTCGGGGCGACCGTTGCAGTCGTTGTCGAGGCCGTCGCAGCGCTCGGGCGTCGCGGGGCTGACGCCACCACGCGTGTCGTCGCAGTCGGTCGGGCGCAGCGAGAAGCCAGGCAGCGGCGTGCAGCTGACGCGGCTGAGCGTCGGATCGGAGCTGCCGTACCCGTCGCCGTCGGCGTCGGCGTACCAGGTGACGGCCGTGGGCGCCTCGTCGACCACGTCGTCGCAGTCGTTGTCCTTCTCGTCGCAGATCTCGACCTGCGCCGGGTGGACCGCGGGATCGTCGTCGTCGCAGTCGTCCGCGAGCACCGCGAACCCGAACGCGCCCGCGCAGCGCATCTCGGAGGCCGCGTCGCGATCGCCGTGGAGATCGAAGTCGGTGTCGGGCCACACCGGCACCACGACGCCCTCGTCGATCGCGCCGTCGCAGTCGTTGTCGAAGCCGTCGCAGACCTCGGGCACGTCGCGGTTCGTGCCGCGCCGGAGATCGTCACAGTCTTCGCCGCAGGTCTCGCCGTTGCAGCACAGCTCGTCGGTCGCGCCGTCGCCGTCGAGGTCGCGCTCGCCGATGGTCGCCGCGTCGCAGTCCTCGTCGCGGCCGTCGACGTCGCAGATCTCCGCGTGCGTCGGCGCGCGCGCCGCGTCGGCGTCGTCGCAGTCGTCTCCGCCGCACTCGATCGCGCGCGAGCCGTCGGCGTCGGCGTCCTCCGTGACGCTGCACTCGGTCGTGCAGCTCTCGGCGGCCTCGTCGCAGATCTGGCCCTCGAGGCAGCGATCGACGGTGCTGGGCGCGCACCCGCGCGCGTCGGCCGAGGGCGAGTCCGGCGCGCATGCCTCGGCGCCGTTGCAGAAGCGACCGTCGTCGCACTCCGCGTCGCTCGCGCAAGCGATGAACGCGTCCGCGCCCCCGCCATCGGTGGGTGCTGGAGCTTCGGGCCCGCAGGCGACCAAGAGCCCGAGAGCCGACAGGATGCTCACTTCGACCGCGACCGTACGTCCGATGCGCATGATGCTCCTCGACAGGGGCGCGAAGGTAGCATCGACGCGATGGGTCCGGGGCGGTCGACGGTGACCTCCAGCACTCGCTCGCGAGCGTCTCCATCTCGCCGCGTCGTGAGCGCCACCGAACGTCGACGGTGGTTGCACGATGGCGTGCTCGGCGGGATCGAGCACGCGAGCTGAATGGACGCCGTTTCGATCTTCGCGGCGAGAACGATCAGCATCGTGGAGGAAGGTTCCTCGTGATCACGGGTCGCGACGTTCATCGCGTCGACTCTCGTCGAATCGAGCAGCGCTGGCTGTCTATCGCGCTGTGGCGCCCGCTCTCTCGCACGCCGGCGCGTAGCCTCCCTCGCAGGCGCGGCGGAACATCGTCGCCGCCTGCGCCGCGTCGGCCGTGCCCTCGC
>JALYRN010000047.1 GCA_030855295.1 Myxococcota bacterium
GTCGAGCCGCGCGCGAGCTGCCGCAGCGCGGTCTCGGCGGTGCCGTACTCGCCGCGATCGAGCGACGCGAGCGCGGCCGCGAGCTCGGGCGCCACCGCGCGCTCCTGCGCATCCGCACGCTCGGGACGTACGCCCGCAGCGGTCGGGACGATCGCCGAGCAGAGCGCGAGCACCAAAGGCGCCGCGCGGCGCCGGAGCGAGGACATCGAAGCGCGAAGCATACGGTCGACCAGACCACCACGCCCGCGCTGGCATTCATTCCCCGAGCCGCCGCGCGCGTTTCGCGACACGGCCGGTCGAGAGGACGAGGCTTCGGTTTTTCCGATGGTTCACGTCGGGACTACGTCATCGCATCCGCCCGCGAAGGGCCCCAGATATGCCACCGCGACCGTTCGAGCGAGGAGAACGATCGGTGATGGGCCATCGAAAAAGTCTCACGGACGATCAGGGCGACCACGAGCCCCCAGGCCCGCGCTCGGGGGTCGCCTGGGCGGCCGATCTCGAGCTCCTGCTGCTGCGCGTCGCCGAGCTCTCGGGTGTTCATCGTGACGTGTCACGAGCCCGAGAGGCGGCCGTGATCGCCTCGCTCGACGATCGGGCCACCGGCGTCGATCACGCGCCGCTCGGCCGCGCGCTGGAGTCGATCGGGCTGCGGATGGAGCCGATGCGCGGGCCCCTGGCGCTCGTTCTCCAGCGCGTCGGGCCTGGCGCTCCGCTGGTCGTCCGCGGAGAGACCGGCTCGCGCGGTCGGTGGCTGATCCTGTCCGATCGCGCAGGGGGCCGAACCCGCGTCGAGGACGTGGCCACGGGTGAGGCGCGCTGGCTCGGTCGGCGAAAGCTCGCGGCCGCGGTCGGAGGTGGCGACGAGATCACCGCGCTCGCGATCGACAGCGCGCTGGCGCTGGCGCCGATGTCGTCGTCGGCGCGCCACCACGACGGTTCCGTCACGCCCCTCCGGCGGCTCGCCGCCCTCGCGCGCCTCGATCGGCACGACGTGATGACGATCGTCGTCTACTCGGTGGCCGTCGGCATCCTGGGGCTGACCACACCGCTCGCCGTGCAGGCGATGGTCTCGACCGTCGCCTTCGGCACGTTCGTGCAGCCGCTGATCGTCCTCGCGACCCTGCTGCTCGTCGCGCTCGGGACGTCGTCGCTCTTCCGCGGCGTGCACTCGTACGTGGTCGAGACGCTGCAGCAGCGCTTCTTCGTCCGGGTCGTCGCCGACCTCGCGTACCGGCTCCCGCGCGTGCGGCGCGAGGCGCTCGACGGCCGCCACGGGCCCGAGCTCGTGAACCGCTTCTTCGATGTGTTCACGGTGCAGAAGGCCGCCGCATCGCTGCTCGTCGGCGGGCTCGAGCTGATCCTCGCCGCGATCGTGGGGATGGCCGTGCTCGCCTTCTATCACCCGCTCTTGCTCGCGCTCGACGTGGTCTTGATGGTGGTGGTCGCGGCGATCGGCCTCGGGCCGTGGGCGCGCGGCACCACGACCGCGATCGACGAGTCGAAGAAGAAGTACGAGATCGCGTCGTGGCTCCAGGAGCTCGCGAGGCACGACGTCGAGCTCAAGCTCGCAGGAGGGCTCCGGTACGCCGAAGAGCGCGCGAGCGAGCTCGCACGCCGCTACATCGAGTCGCGTCGCGCGCACTTCCGGGTGGCGCACGGCCAGCTCGTGGCGATGCTCGCGGTGCAGGCGGTGGCGAGCGCCGCCGTGCTCGGGCTCGGCGGCTGGCTCGTGATCGAGCGGCAGCTGACGCTCGGTCAGCTCGTCGCCGCCGAGCTGGTGGTGACCATCGTCGTCGCGTCTCTCGCCAAGCTCGGCCGCTACGTCGAGAGCGGCTACGACGCGCTCGCGGGGCTCGACAAGCTCGGGCATCTCATCGATCTGCCGATCGAGCGTGCGGGCGGAGACGCGTGCCCGATCGAGGGGCCCGCGGCGCTCGCGCTCGAAGGCGTGCGGGCAGGCTATGCGGGCGTCGAGGTGCTGACCTCCGCGACGGTGTCGATCGATCCCGGAGATCGCGTCGCGATCACGGGACCCGCCGGCAGCGGCAAGTCGTTGCTGGTCGAGCTGCTCGGCGGGCTCCGCGCGCCGCAGGCCGGTCGCGTCGTGATGCACGGCCGCGACCTCCGCGATCTCGATCTCGAGAGCGTGCGCGAGCGCATCGCGGTCGTCACCCGGCCGGCGGTGATCGAGGGTTCCGTGCTCGACAACGTGCGAATGGGGCGCGAGGGAATCGATCGGACCCGCGCCCGTGAGGCGCTCGCCGCCGTCGGGCTCGAGGAGGAGCTGGAGGCGCTCGCGGAGGGAGCGCACACGATGCTCGGGATCGACGGCGCGCCGCTGTCGCGCACCCAGGCGCTGCGGCTGACGCTCGCGCGTGCGATCGCCGCGAGGCCGTCGCTGCTGGTCGTCGATCACCTGCTCGACGGGCTCGACGACGAGGCGCTCGAGCCCGTGCTGTCGGCGCTGACCGATGTCGATGCGCCGTGGACGCTCGTCGTCGTCACGCAGGATCCGCGCGTGCGCCAGCGCTGCACCCGCGGCGTCCGGCTCGAGGACGGCATGCTCGAGGAGGTTCCGTCGTGATGCATCCGTATCGCGCGCCCGCATCGTTCGCGTTCCCGCTCCGCCGCCTCGTGCCTCCGCCCAGGCGCGCGCGCCGGGTCGCGATGGCGATGGGCGTCGGATTCGTCGTGCTCCTCTTCGCCTGCGCGCTGGCGCCCTGGCAGCAGGCGGTGTCGGGCACCGGACGCGTCGTCGCGTTCGCGCCGGTCGATCGCCAGCAGCCGATCGAGGCTCCGATCGAGGGGCGCGTCGCGCGGGTGTACGTGCAGGAGGGCTCGCACGTGGAGGCGGGTGATCCGCTGGTCGACCTGTCCGACGTCGATCCCGATCGGCTCGCGCGTCTCGAGGCGGAGCGCGCACTCTCGCGCGAGCGCGTCGCGAGCTACGCGGCGCGTCTCGAAGTGATCCGCTCGAGGCTCGACTCGGTGCGCGCCACCCAGGACGGCGCCGTGCGCGCGTCGGAGGCGCGCGTGCGCGTCGCGAGCGATCGCAGCGACGCGGCAGAGCAGTCTCTGACCGGCGCCGAGGGCGATCTCGACGCCGCGATCCTCCACCTCGCTCGCCACCGCGCGCTCGTCGAGCAAGGGCTCGTCTCGCGGCGCGAGCTCGAGGTCGCGATCGCGTCCGAGATCCGTGCGCGCGCAGGACGCGACTCCGCGCGTGCACAGCGCGATGCAGCGCAGAACGAGACCCTCGGCGCGCGCGCCGCGCTCGAGCAGGCACGCGCCGCTCGCCGCGCCGAGCTCGAGTCCGCGGAGGCGGCGCTGCGATCCGCCGAGACCGATCTGCAGTCGGCAGAGAGCGCGCTGCTCCGGCTCGAAACGAGCCTGAGCCGTCAGACGAGCCAGCGCGTGCTCGCGCCGAGATCCGGAAGCGTGCTGCGGGTGTCGATCCGGCAGGGCGGCGAGCTCGTCCGCCCCGGTGACGTGCTGATGGTGCTCGTGCCCGACACCGCAGATCGGGCGGTCGAGATCTGGGTGGACGGCAACGACGCCGCGCTCATCCAAGCCGGTCGCCACGTGCGCCTGCAGTTCGAGGGGTGGCCGGCGGTGCAGTTCGTCGGCTGGCCGTCGGTGGCGGTGGGCACGTTCGGCGGGGAGGTCGCGTTCGTCGACGCGACCGACGACGGGCAGGGCGACTTCCGCGTGCTCGTGGTTCCCGATGCCGACGACGAGCCGTGGCCCGAGCCGCGATTCCTGCGCCAAGGGGTTCGCGCGAACGGCTGGGTCATGTTGGAGCAAGTGCGCCTCGGCTTCGAGGTCTGGCGACAGATCAACGGCTTCCCGCCGAGCATGCAGCGGCCGCCCTCGTCCGGTCCGTCGGGCGCCAGCAGCTACGGCAGCAGCAGCTACGGCGGCAGCGGGTCCTACGGCGGAGGCGAGGAGGGGCAGGGCTATGGCGACTGATCCGCGCGCGCTCGACGTCGCTGCCTCGATCATCGCGCTCTGCGTGGTGGCGACCGCGCCGGCGTCGATCGCCGCGCAGCGGCCGCTCGAGCCGCTCTCCGAGCTCGAGCGGATCGCCGTCGGTGAGGGGCCCGCGCTCGAGCTGACCCACGTGCTCGTCTCGGTCGACCGGCACCACCCCGCCGTCGAGATCGCGGAAGCGCGAGTCCGTGCCACGTCGGGCGCTCGTCTCTCCGCGGAGGGCGCGTTCGATCCGACGCTGTCCGCCAGCGCGCACGCCGCACCGCTTGGCTACTACTCCTACGCGCGTGCCGACGTGTCGCTCACGCAGGCGACGCCGCTCTGGGGAACGTCCTTCGTCGCCGGCTGGCGCATCGGCCGCGGAAGCGGCGCCGGCATCCCCGACTACTACGGCAACTACGAGACGCTCGACGGCGGCGAGCTCCGCGTCGGCGCGACGGTGCCGCTGTGGCGCGACGGGCCCATCGACTCGCGACGCGCCGGGATCGCGCGCACCGAGCGCGCGGAAGACGCCGCGATGCTGGACCGCGACGCGCGCGTCCTGCGCGTTCAGCTCGCCGGCGCGGAGGCCTACTACCGGTGGGCTGCCGCCGGCCTGCGGCTCGCGGTGGCGCAGTCCCTCCTCGACATCGCGGACGAACGAGATGCACAGATCGCCGGACGCGTCGCCGCGGGCGCGATCGCAGCCTTCGAGCATCTCGAGAACCGGCGCGCTGTCCTCGAGCGACGCCAGGCCGTGATCGCCGCGCGGCGTGCGATCGAGCGCACCGCCATCCAGCTCTCGCTGTTCGTGCGCGGCTCGGATGGCGCGCCGCGTGTGGCCTCCGTGCGAGAGGTCCCCGACGCGATCGCGATCCCGACATCACGCGCGCAGGCCGAGGACGTGCTCGTCGAGCGAGCGCTCACCGCACGTCCCGAGCTCGCGCGCTACCTCCAGCTGCGCGAGGCCGCGCGCGTGAGCATCGAGCTCGCCGAGAACCAGATCGCACCGCGCATCGATCTGTCGGTGCTGGGCACGTTCGACGTCGGCGGTGGCGCGTCGGGCCCGATGCAGCAGAGCCAGCTCGGGATGCCGGTGCTCGAGACCTGGCTGCTCTTCTCGCTCCCGCTCGGGATGCGCGAAGCGCGTGGCCGTGCCGACGCGGCGCGCGCCGACCTGGACGCGATCACGGCCGAGCAAGAGCTGGCGGCCGATCAGGTGCGCATCGAGGTCCGCGACGCGCTCTCCGCGGTCCGTGCGGCGCTCGACGCGCTGGAGATCGCCGAACAGTCGGCGACGGTCGCGGAGGCGGTGGCGCGCGGCGAGCGCGCGCGCTTCGACGAGGGAGCGACGAGCCTGTTGATCGTCAACCTGCGCGAGATCGCCGCCGCGCAGGCGCGCGCGACGCTGATCGATGCGCAGGCGGAGCTCGCGTACTCCCTGGCCCGTCTCCGCGTGGTCACCGGTGAGAGCCCGGCACCGTGATCGTCCGCGGGCACGAGCGCTCCTTCGGAGTAGGCTCCGCGCAGCCTGGAGTCCCCGCGTGGAATGGCTGAACTACCACCACCTCCTCTACTTCTATCTCGTCGCGCGAGAGGGGACGATCGGCCGAGCGGGAAAGCTGCTCCGCCTCTCGCAGCCCACGATCAGCGGTCAGATCCGAAGTCTCGAGGAGGCGCTCGGAGAGAAGCTCTTCGAGCGCTCCGGCCGAACGCTCAAGCTCACGGAGGTCGGGCAGGTCGTCTATCGGTACGCCGACGAGATCTTCTCCGTCGGCCGCGAGCTCCAGGACACCCTGAAGAGCCGTCCCACCGGGCGCCCCGTCCGCTTGCAGGTCGGCGTCTCCCACGTCGTCCCGAAGCTGATCGTGCAGCGCCTGCTCGAGCCGGCGCTGGCGATGCCGAACGTGCGCCTCGTCTGCGTGGAGGACAGGACGGAGCGACTCCTCGGCGACCTCGCCGTGCAGGGGCTCGATCTGATCGTCGCGGACGAGCCGATGGGCGCATCGGTCCGGGTCAAGGCCTACAACCACCTCCTCGGCGAGTCGAGCATCACGCTCTTCGCTTCGCCCGAGCTGAAGCGAGCGCTGCCGCGCGACTTCCCCCGCTCGCTCGAGGGTGCGCCGATGCTGCTTCCGTCCGAGGGCAGCGCGGTGCGTGTCGTGCTCGATCGCTGGTTCGATCAGCGCGGGCTCCGCCCTCGCATCGTGGCGGAGTTCGACGACAGCGCGCTGATGAAGGTGTTCGGAGAGCGGGGCGGCGGCGTCTTCCCGGGCCCGACGGTGATCGAGGACGAGATCCGCCAGCACTACGCCGTCGAGGTGCTCGGGCGAATCGAGGAGGTGCGTGAGCGCTTCTACGCGATCAGCATCGAGCGCCGCATCAAGCACCCAGCGGTCGCGCGCATCATGGAGCACGCACGCGCGGGCGTGTTCCGGGAGCCAGCGCGCGGCCCGAGCTAGGGCTCGCCGTCGGATCAGATCGCGAGCACGCCGGCGACGCTCTGCATCATCGCGACGCGCTGCTGCGTCACCGGGCTGCTGCCGTCGAGCAGCTTCGCCGTCTCGTCGAGCACCACCGTCAGCGGCCACCGCGTGACGCTGCGATCGGACGTCGCCACGCCTCCCTCGAGCGGCGACTGCCACGCGACCATCTGATCGCTCTCGCCCTTCAGCAGCGCGCTGATCGCGGCGAGCGCGAAGCGGCTCGCGATCATGCGATCGAGGAAGCTCGGGTTGCCGCCGCGCACCAGATGTCCGAGGACCGTCGCGCGGATCGACACCTCCGGCAGCTCGGGCTCGAGGACCTCGGTCAGCCGGCGCACCAGCTTGGTGCACGGCACCTCGACGCCCTCCGCCTTGATCACGAGCACGCGCTGCTTGCCGCGATCGCCTTCGAACGCGCGCCGGATCACATCCGCGACCGACGCCACGACCGCCTCCTCGTCGCGGCCCTCCTCCCGGAACAGCGCCGCGTCCGCGCCCGCTGCGATCGCGCTCGCCATGCACAGGTACCCGGACTGCCGGCCCATCACCTCGACGACGAACGCCCGCCGGTGCGCGCGCGCGGTGTCGCTGATGCGATCGCACGCCTCGACGATCGTGTTGAGCGCGCTGTCGACGCCGATCGCGGTCGCGGTGCAGCCGATGTCGTTGTCGATCGACGCCGGGATGCCGATCACCTTGGTGCCGTGCTCCTCCGCGATTGCGCGCGCGCCGGTCAGCGATCCGTTGCCGCCGATCACGACCAGCCCGTCGAGCTCCGCGAGCGCGCCCGCCGCCCTCGCGCGTCCCTCGCGATCGTAGAACGCCTTGCAGCGCGCCGAGCCGAGGATGCTCCCGCCGAGGTGCCCGCAGACGTCGACTTCGTGCGTCGGTGCGAGGCCGCCCTCGCTCGGCCGCGTCAGCGGTCGCCACCGGCGCTCGATCAGTCCCTCGTATCCGCGCTCGATCCCGACGACCTCGACCCCCCGCTGCGCCGCGATCAGCGTCGCCGCGCGGATCGCGGTGTTCATCCCCGGTGCGTCGCCCCCCGACGTGAGGATGCCGATCCTCATCTCACGCGTCCCCGCGATCGCGCGCAGGCCCGATGCCGCTCTTCGGCTTCTGCTCCGCCTGCGTCGGCTCGTCGTCGATCTCGTCGAGCAGACGGTTCATCAGCCCGTCGATCATCAGATCGCGCTGCTGCTCCTCGATGCGCCCCTCGATCCAGTTCCCGCGGATCTGGTCGTACTTCACGCGGTACTCGCCCAGCAGCTTCCGGTAGCGCTCCTGCTGATCCCAGATGCGCCGATGGTTGCGCGCGTACACCGCGCCGAGCGACGCGAGCGACACGCCCGTGAGCACGAGCCCGATCGGGCCGCCGACCAGCAGCCGCAGCACGACGACGACCGCCGTCATGCCCGCTGCGCCCGTGAGCATCTTCTTGCCCGAGCCGGGCGCGCTGACGCCGCCCCACGCGACCTGCCACGCCTCGCGCGACGCGAGCAGCAGCGCGACGAAGTGCACTTGGTTGCGTCGCTGCGTCCAGTACGTCTCGATCGCGGTCTTCAGGAACCCGTCGTACGACGCGTACTGCGGTGTCGGCTTGCCTGTGCTCTCGTCGGCCATTCGCGCAACCTATCACTCCCGAGCGCCCGGAGAAGCGCTCCCCTCGGGACGTGACGGAAGCACGAGGAGACGGCCACTCCGCCCCCATGGCGCGATCTCCTGCGCCCGCGTCGATCCATCACAAGTCGCGGGTTCCGCTTCCGGCACCCCGACCCCCGCCCGGGGACGACCAGGCTGGAGGGCGGCGGCGCCCCCACCCCGTGTCATACTCGCGGCTTCGAGGGTGGCGGTGGCCCTCGGGGGGAGAGCCCTTTTCGATGATTTCTTTGCTTTTTGCGCACGTCGGCCCAGCACGTCTCCGCGCTACGCGCCTCGCTCTCTTGAGCGCGGCGGTCGTCGCGTTCGTCGGATGTGACGAGCCGCCCGCCGATGGCGACGCCGGCCTCGACGTCGATGCCGCGCCGATCGACGGCGGCGTCCGGCGCGACTCCGGTCGCCCGTGCACGACGGACGGCGAGTGCGACGACGGGATCGACTGCACGCGCGACGTCTGCGATCCGCTCGGCTTCTGTCGCAACGCGCCCGAGACCGCGGTCTGCGACGACATGGTCTTCTGCAACGGCGTCGAGCAGTGCGACACCACGCGCGGCTGCATCCCGGGGCCGCGCCAGACGTGCAACGACGACCAGGTCTGCACGATCGATCGCTGCAACGAGGAGACGAAGACGTGCGACCACAGCGTGCGCGACCTCGACGAGGACGGCGACGCCGACTTCTTCTGCGAGGGCGGCAGCGACTGCGATGATCGCGATCCGCTGCGCAGCTCGACCGTACCGGAGATCTGCGACGACACGATCGACAACGACTGCGACGATCTCGTCGACGAGGCGACCTGCGGTCGTCCCCCCTACGACACCTGCGACAACCCGCTCGACGTCTCGGCCGGCGGCGTGTTCATCGTGAACACGAGCGGCGCCACGCCGGACTACACGCTCGGCTGCGCGGCCTCGATGCGGCAGGACCTCGTGCTCACCTTCACGATCGCCGACGTCGATGCGCCGCGCGACGTTCGCATCGAGGCCGAGGGCGACTTCTTCTCGACCGCGGTCGCGCTGCGCACGACCTGCACCGATCGCGCGACCGAGCTCGACTGCAGCACCGGCTTCCCGGGCACGATCCGTCGCCGCGGGCTCGGCGCCGGCACCTACTTCGTGGTGCTCCACGGCTACGGCGCGGGCGAGATCGCCGTGACGGTCGAGCTCTCGGAGCCGACGCCGCCGCCGACCAACGAGACCTGCGCGACGCCGATCGACGTCTCGGCCGGCGGCACGTTCATGGGCACGATGCTCGACGTCGACGACGATCTCACGACCGGCTGCGGGTTCAGCGGATCGCCCGATCTCGTCTACGCGTTCACGACGACGGCCGAGCGCGACGTACGCATCAGCGCGACCGCGACCACCGGCGAGAGCGTCGCGTGGGAGGTGCGTCCGACGTGCGAGTCCGCCGCGGGCGCGGTGCGCTGCGCGTACGGGGGCCCCGCGAGCGGGCGCATCCACCAGCTCCCGGCGGGCACCTACTACCTCGTGCTCGAGGGCCCGTCGCACACCGAGGTCGACTTCACGCTCAGCGTCGAATTCCTCGACCCGACGCCGCCGCTCGCGGGCGATCAGTGCAGCAACGCGATCCCGCTGACGCTCGGGACGCCGACCACCGGGTCGCTGACCGACATGGAGGACGACCTCGACACGAGCTGCGGGTTCCGATACCGCGACGTGGTCTACTCGTTCACGCTGCCGGTGCGCCGCGACGTGTCGATCGACATCGCCGCCGGCACGACGTTCATGAACGCGTCGGTGCGCACGGCGTGCGCCGAGGGATCGTCGCAGCTCCGTTGTTCCTCGGGGGGGCCGCTCCGCATGCGCCTGCGCGACCTCGCGGCGGGCACTTACTACGTCGTCGTCGAGGCGCTGCGCGCGGCGACCTTCACGATCGGGGTCACCGACACCGCGCCGACGACCGCCGTGGCGGTCACCGGGAACGACACCTGCGCCACCGCGCACGTCGTGCCCGCGACCGGCGGCCTCTTCACCGGCACCACGGTCGCGCTGGCCGACGACGTGCGCACCGCGTCGTGCGGCGGCATGGCGCAGTCGCCCGACGCCGTCTTCCAGCTCGTGCTGACGTCACGGCAGCGCGTCATCGCGTCGACCGACGGCTCGACCTTCGACACCGTGCTCCACGTCCACAACGGCATGTGCCGCACCGGCGCGGAGACCGCCTGCGACGACGACGGCGGCGAGGGCTCGACCAGCCTTCTCGACCGCACGCTCGACGCCGGCACGTACTACTACGTGGTCGACGGCTGGGGCATGGTCTCGTCCGGTAGCTACGTCTTCGAAGTCTTGGTCTCGGATCCCTAGGAGCTTCTCATGCAACGGTCTGGCTTCATCCGCTGCTTCTTCGCCTTCGCCTCGGTCCTCGCGCCGCTCGCGCTCGCCGCGGCCGGCTGCACGACGAGCATCGATCCGATGCTCCCCGACGTTCGCATCGACGTCGACGGGGGCTCGTTCGACGGCGGCCCGCCCGACGGCGGCTATCCCGATCCGACGATCGAGACCTGCGAGAGCCCCGGCGAGACCATCGGCGATGCCTGCGCCGATGACGACGCGTGCGACGACGGCTGCTACTGCAACGGCCCCGAGCGCTGCGAGGCCGGCGTGTGCATCGCCGGCAACGACCCCTGCGTCGATGCGGTCGAGTGCACGCAGGACTCCTGCCTCGAGGAGACCAACGCGTGCTTCCGCATGCCCGACCACACGGTCTGCTCCAACGGGCTCGCGTGCGACGGCTACGAGCAGTGCGATCGCAACGCCGGCTGCGTCCCCGCAGCCCCGCTCTACTGCAACGACGAGAGCGCGTGCACCGTCGACTCGTGCGACGACGCGAGCGGCTGCGTGTACTCGCCGCGCGACCTCGACAGGGACGGCTTCCTGTCGGGCATGTGCGGCGGCGACGACTGTGACGACGATCCGCGCTACGGCACGATGATCCATCCGGGCGCGACCGAGGTCTGCGACAACCGCCGCGACGACGACTGCGACGGGCGCCGTGACTTCAACGACGACGACTGCCTGCCGACCAACGACACCTGCGAGCTCGCGACGATCCTCCCGGAGCGCTCGGGCACGTACTCGGGCGCGACCACGGCGATGGCGAGCAACTACACGCTCGCCTGCGCGACCACGTCGGGCCCCGACGCGGTGTTCCGGCTGACGCTGACGGCGGCCCACGACGTGCGCGTCGCGATCTCCGGCATCACCAACGCCGCGGTGGTGATCCGCGACTTCGCGAGCTGCACGGCGGGCCCCGACCTCAAGTGCAGCTCCGGGAGCACGCCCTCGGTCCTCTCGCGCAGCCTTCCCGCCGGTGACTACGCGATCATCGTGCGCACGATGACGGGCGCGGGCGGCGGGACCTTCGACCTGAACCTGATGATCACCGACCCCACGCCGGTGCCGCCGATCGACGTGTGCGGTCCCGGGACCGAGCCGATCACCGCGAGCGGCACGTACCGCGGCCGCTTCGAGGAGACCAACGACGACTACCCGCTGAGCTGCCACGCATCCGGCAGCTGGCGCGACGCTGCGTACCGGCTGGTCCTCGCCGCCGACAGCGACGTGGTGATCACCGCCAACGCGGCCGGCGGCTCGTTCAGCACCACCTACGTCTCGCTCGTGACCGACTGCGCGGACACGACCACCACGATCCAGTGCGCGAGCAGCTCGGGCACCCCGGAGATCCGCCGCCGCGGCATGGCCGCCGGCACCTACTTCATCCTGATCGAGTCGTCTACTTCGACTGCGACGGAGTGGACGCTGAACGTGACGATCACCACGCCGCCGGCGCCCCGCGCGCCCGGTGACGCGTGCGGCACCGTCGTCCCGGTGGCGCTCTCGGGCACCGGCGACATGCAGACCGGCATGGGCACCGCGTCGATCACCAGCACGTACGAGCTCGACGGGGGCACGAGCTGCGGCGGATCGACGTCGTCGTACCGCGACGTGTACTTCGAGCTCACGCTTCCGAACACGCGCGACGTCACCGTGACGACCAACGGCGCCGGGTTCCACTACGCGGCGGTGCAAGGCACGTGCGGCGTGAGCGGCAGCGAGCTCCGATGCCGCAGCGGCAGCGGCGCGCTCGCCCAGACCTGGCGGAGCTTGCCGGCCGGCACGTACTTCGTGGTCGTGTCGACGACGCTGAACCCGGCCACCGTCACCGCGACCGTCGAGACGCGGCCCGCCACGGCGATCCCGCCGAACGATCGATGCGACGGCGCGATCACGCTGACCGACGGCTCGTCGTTCAACCACACGCTCGTCGGCTTCGAGGACGACCTCGCGAGCTGCACCGGAAGCGGGCGCCCGGACGCGTTCTACACGTTCACGCTCGCGACCTCGCGGCGCGTGATCATCAGCGCGAGCGCGATGAGCGGCACGCCGACGATGTACCTCGCGGTCCGGAACAACTGCGCCGCGGAGCCGACGGTCACCGGCGGATGCGTGAGCACCACGTCCCCTGCGACGATCAACCAGGTGCTCCCGGCCGGGACGTACTCGGTGATGGTCGAGATGACGTCGTTCGCGGCGGCCGACTTCAACATCTCGTACGTCACGCTCGCACCGTAGCGAGACAGGCGCGGTGACGCCGCGCGCGCTAAGAACAGCGCGTGCGGCTGCGCTCGATCTGCGTTCTCGTCGCGGCAGTCGTGCTCGCGCCCGCGCTGCCGGCGCGCGCCTGGCATCGGCTGCCGCCGGGCCGCGATGGGTTCCAGCAGGCCGGCTACGAAGCGATCCGCGGGATCACCGTCGGTCCGATCGAGAGCTCGCGGCAGCCCGGGCGGGGCTACGGCACGCCGTACTCCGAGGCGCTCCTCGATCACCTCGCCGTCATGGGCGTGAACTGGATCTCGATCACACCGTTCGGGCGGATCTGGGATCTCCAGAGCACCGAGATCGCCATGGACTTCGAGGCGCCGTACGAGGAGAACCGCGACGCGGTCCGCACGATGGTCGCGCAGGCGCACGCGCGCGGCATCCGCGTGCTCGTGATCCCGCACCTGTGGGTCGAGACCGGCGGCTGGCGCGGTGAGATCGAGCCCGGCTCGCCGGAGGGCTGGGCCGCGTACCAGGAGAGCTATCGCGACTTCGTGCTCGCGTGGGCGCGCGACGCGGCAGCTGCGGGCGCGGATGCGTTCTCGATCGGCGTCGAGTGCAAGAGCTGGTCGGGGCGCTTCGGTGGCTTCTGGTGGCGCTTCATCGACGACGTGCGCGAGGTCTTCCCCGGGCTGCTGACGTACAGCGCGAACTGGGACGAGGCCGAGGACGTGCTCTTCTGGGATCGGCTCGACCTGATCGGGATCAACGCGTTCTATCCGCTCGCGACGCACGACGACGCGACGTTCGCGGAGTACCAGCAGGGCGCCGCGCGGGCGGCGGCCGGCGTAGAGCGCGTCGCGAGCGTGCTCGACATGCCGGTGCTCTTCGTCGAGGTCGGCTACACGACGCGCGCGAACGCGGCCGTCGAGCCGTGGCTCTGGCCGGACGACATGAGCGACGTCGTGATCTCCGAGCACGAGCAGGCGAGGGCGCTCGAGGCGAGCCTCGGCGCGTTCGTGCCGCACGATTGGTTCGCGGGGTTCTTCGTGTGGCGCTACTACGCGCACCTCGACGACGTCAGCCAGGAGGCGATCTGGGGCTTCTCGCCGCACGGCAAGGAGTCGGAGCGCGTCCTGCGTCGCGCGTTCGCGCTCCCCTTCGGAGGCGACGCCGTGCGGCTCGTGCCCGCACCGCGCGTTCTCCATGATCCCCTGACGCAGATCCGCTCCACCGTGATCGACAGAGCCGATTTCTAGACAGCCTTCGATTCGAGTGAGCGGGGGCGCGCGGCTGCCGTTTTCTTGCCCCGAGATGGCGGAACCAGGTACGGGCGAGGGATGCCCTTCTCGTTCGGCGAGCCGAAGCGCGACCCCAAGGTCGCGCGTCCCTTCGCGTTCTTCCGCGCGGGCGCGCACCCGAACCCGGCCGCGAGCAACCGACCCATCCTCGTGCTCGAGGACGTGTTCAAGTTCTTCCGCCCCGATCAGCCGACCCTGCGCGAGGTGAACCTCAGCGTCGAGCGCGGCGAGTTCCTCTTCGTCACGGGGCCGAGCGGCGCCGGCAAGAGCACGCTGCTGCAGCTGGTCTATCGCAAGCAGACGCCCGACGAGGGCCGCATCCTGTTCTGCGGCCGTGACATCGCACGGCTGACCGGCGACTCGATCCCGTACCTGCGCCGCAACCTCGGGATCGTGTTCCAGGACTTCAAGGTCATCCCGCACTGGAGCGTCTACGAGAACGTCGCGATCGCGCTCGAGATCCTCTCGATGAGCAAGCGCCTCGTCCGCTCGCGTGTCGCCGAGGCGCTCGAGCGGGTCGGCCTCGCGGGCCGAGGCGGAGACCTGACGGGCTGCCTCTCGGGCGGCGAGCAGCAGCGCGTCGCGGTCGCGCGGGCGATCGTCACCGAGCCCGCGCTGCTCCTGGCAGACGAGCCCACGGGCAACCTCGATCCCCACCTCGCCCTCGACATCCTCACGCTGTTCGAGGAGATCCACGCGACCGGGACGACCGTCCTCTTCGCGACCCACGATCACACGCTCCTCGAGCAGCGCCCGCACCGCATCGTCTACATCGACGAAGGCCGCGTGCGCGAGGCGCGCCAGGGTCTGCGCGATCTGCGCTCGAGCGAGAGCCGCGCCGGCGGCGACCCGGGCTCGAGCGTGGTCACGATGCATGCCGTCCGCGAGGCGCGCGCGCGCGCCGCGGAGCGACGATGAGACGAGCGGAAGGGAGAGACCCGCGATGGATCTGAAGTCCGCGTTCGCGCGCGCATCGCGCGGCATGCGAGAGGAGGCGGGGCTGCACCTCGTCGCGATCTCGAGCCTCACGATCGCGTTCCTCTGCCTCGGCACCGCGCTGCTCGCGATCACCAACCTCGGCGCGCTCGCCGAGAGCTGGGGACGCAGCGCTCGCATGAGCGTCTTCCTGCGCGACGGCGCCGAGGCGCAGATCGTCGAAGAGCTCCGGCTCACGCTCGAGGGCCTGCCCGAGGCGCGCGCGGTCGAGCACGTCACCGCTCCGCAGGCGCGCGAGCAGTTCCTGCGCGACTCCGATCTCGGCACCGAGCTCGAGTCCCTGCCGGCCGACGCGTTCCCGGCGTCCCTCGAGATCGAGCTCGCGGCGGGCGTCTCGGGCGAGCGCCTCGACGCGATCTCCGAGCGCGTTCGGCGCTTCGGCGCGGTCGAGGACGTCGAGACCTACCGGGGATGGTTCGCGCGCCTCGACAGCCTGCTGACGGCCGGCCGCGGCGTCGCCCTCGGGCTCGCGCTCCTGGTCGTGCTCTGCGTCGTGTTCATCGTGGGCAACACGATCCGACTCGCGGTCGCCGGCCGGAAGGACGAGATCGAGGTCATGAAGCTGTGCGGCGCGAGCGACGGCTTCGTGCGCGGGCCCTTCCTCGTCGAGGGCGCGGTGCAGGGCACCGTGTCGGCGCTGGTCGCGCTGGGGATCCTGCTGATCACGTTCCTGCTCTTGCGCGGGCACCTCGACGGAACGCTCGCGGCGATCGCCGGCACCCGCACGGTGTTCCTCCATCCGCTGATCGCCCTCGCGCTCATCGTGGGCGGCGCCATGCTCGGCGCGACCGGCAGCGCGCTCTCGCTGCGGCGCTACCTCGCGGTGTGACGATGAAGCTGCGCAGCTCGAACCTCCGGCGTGCCGCCACGCTGCTGCTCGCGCTCTCGATGTCGCTCGGCCTCGCGGTCGGCGACTCGGGCTCCGCGCACGGCCAGCGCGCGGACGAGGACGCGCTCCCGCTCGATCCGATCGCGCGCATCGAGGCGCTCGACCAGCGCCTCGCGCAGGCGCTCTCCGACGTCGAGGGCGCACGCGCCGACGAGGCGCGGATCGGGGCCGAGCTACAGGGCCTGATCGACGGCCGCGCCACCGCGAAC
>JALYRN010000048.1 GCA_030855295.1 Myxococcota bacterium
GCGCCCAGCCACGCTCTCGACGCCCCGCTGCCGCCGCCGATGGCGCCGCGCGACATCGCGCAGCAGCTCGCGAACCTCGACGTCGAGGAGATCGCGCTCGCGCGTGAAGACGCGGCGATCGCCGTCGATCGAACGACCGCGGTCGCGCTCTACATCGGAGGCATCGGGCTGACGATCGGTTCGGTCGCGATGCTCGTCGCCGCGGTGCTCCAGGCCTCGTGCGTGAGCGAGGAGTTCGGCTGCTACGACGCGCCGCAGTACATCATCGGCGGCGTCCCCACGGCGCTGGTGGGCGCGCTGATCTTGTCGGGAGCGGGCACCACCGACGCGCGCATCGGAATGCGCGAGCGCGCGGTCTCGACCCGGCGCGACGTGCTCGAGGATCAGCGACACCGCCTCGAGCGCCGCGTCGGGCTCGCGATCGGCCCGGGATCGCTGCACGTCTCCATCGCGTTCTGACGCGGCGCGCCTCGCGCGCCCTCGCGCCGACCGGCGCCGCGGAATGTTCGCTCGCCGATCGTGCGTCTGCCCCGGCATGGAGATCAGGGTGCTCACGCTCGGCATCGCGCTCGCGTCCGGATGTGGAGGCGCGGTGAGCACGCCGGAGCCGGCGTCGATCGCGATCACGCTCGCGCACGATCGGCCCGCCGAGCGACGCACACGCGCGCAGCTGGAGCGGATCCTCGCTGCGCACGATCTCTCGCGCTGGATCCGGACCAGCGCCGTCCAGATCGACGAGGAGGCGATCCCGCACAGCCATCCGGTGCTGACGCTGCACGCGCGGCACCTGGGCGACGACGATCTGCTGCTCGCCACGTTCGTGCACGAGCAGATGCACTGGCTCCTCGAGGAGCGCGCCGCGGCGGCGGCGGCCGCGGTGGTCGATCTCCGCGCGATGTTCCCCGAAGTGCCGGTGGGCTTCCCCGACGGCGCGCGAAGCGCGCAGTCGTCGTACGAGCACCTGATCGTCGATCACCTGGAGCACGACGCGCTCCGGCGCGTCCGCGGGCCCGAGGTCGCGCGGCGGGTGCTCGAGCACTGGACGACCGATCACTACCGCGTGCTCTACCGGATGGAGCTCGACCACGAGGCAGAGATCGCGCGTATCCTCGCGCGCCACGGTCTCGTCGTGGAGTGAGCGCCTGTCCGATGGTCGGCTCGCCGCTGCGGGGCGAGGGCTCCGGCTGGGTCAGCCGATGCCGACGAGATCGAGCTCGACGCCGACGCCGACGTCGCGCGCGATCTGCGCGATGCGCGCGGCGAGGGCGGCGTCCTGGATCGCGAGGCCGGTCGAGTCGAAGACCGTCAGGCGCGCGCGATCGACCGACGCGATGCTCGCGATCAGCTCGCCGAGCGTCGCCGCGACGCGGTCGAGCGCGTAGCGGCCCTCGGCGATCGGCACGTTGATCTCGCCGGAGTGCTCGGCCTGGTGGGCCTCGTCGATCACGACCTGGGCGGCGTCGAGGATCGCGGGATCGAGCTCCTGCTTGCCGGGGCCGTCGGCGCCCATCGCGTTGACGTGCGCGGCGTCCGAGAGCCACGCGCGGCGCACGACCGGCGTGCGCGAGGGCGTCGAGGTGTTGACGACGTCGGCGCGGCAGGCTTCCTCGATCGACACCGCGCGGCCGCCGAGCTCGGCGGCGAGCCGCTGCGCGATCGCGGGATCGCGATCCGAGAAGAGCGCCTCGAACGCGTCGCCGAAGACGACGCGGTGCGCCTCGAGCATCGTGCGCGCCTGCACGCCCGAGCCGACGAAGCCGACGCGCGCAGGCGTGCCGGCGGCGAGGTGCTTCGAGGCGACGCCGGCGGCGGCGCCGGTGCGCAGCGCAGTGAGGAGCGTCGCGTCGAGGATCGCGATCGGGAACGCGCTCGCGGGATCCGACAGCACGTAGACGCCCATGACCGACGGCAGCCCGTGTCGCTCGGGGTTGTGCGGGTGGCTGTTGACCCACTTCACGCCGGCGACGTCGGCGAGGCTCGACGGCATCGCGCGGAAGTCGCCGTCGTGCTCGGGCAGATCGAGATAGACCTTGGGCGGCATGCGCGCCTCGCCGCGCCCGTGCGCCGCGAAGGCGGACTCGACCGCCTCGACCGCGAGCGACATGGTCGCGACCGCCTGGACGTCGCGGCGGGTGAGGACGAGCGTGCGTCGGGGATGGCTCACGCGGCGCGATCTACCACGACGCTTGCGGTGGGCACGCCTCGCCGGCTACGTCTTGCGGCGATGAGCGACACTCCGCACTTCATCCGGCCGTCGCGGGCGCCGCGCGCGGCGAAGCGACTGCTCTGCGTCTTCGACGGAGGCAACGCGCCCGGGTACGGCTCGGTCGCGGTCGCGCTCACCGAGGAAGGAACGCGCCGCGGCTACGAGGTGTGGGCGGCGACCGAAGGCTTCCGCTCGCTCACCGACGACGCCACGCACGACATGCGCTTCGAGCGTCTCGTGGTCTCGCGCAAGGAGCGCTACGACCTGCTCGCGAAGGGCCTCCCCGCGCGCTCGATGGGGCGCCGCGTGCAAGACCCCGGCAGCGACTTCCGCTCCGAGCGCTACCTCGGCTTCCATCGCGAGGACGCGCGCCGCAGCGCCGCGGAGATGTTCCGCGCGCAGGGCTTCACGCACCTCGCGTGCGTCGGCGGCAACGGGACGTTCGAGGGGTGCCGCGCGTGGCTCGACGCGTTCGACGGCGAGCGCCCGCCGAGCGGGTTCGTCAACGTGTCGATCGACAACGACGTCGGTGGCGACCGCGCGATCGGCTTCCTCACCGGCGTCGAGGCCGGCGCGACGATCGCGCGCGGGCTCTACGAGGACAGCTACACGCACAAGCGCGTGTACCTCCTCGAGATGATGGGCAACCGCTCGGGGCGACACGCCCTCCACTGCGGCGTCGCCGCGCGCGCGCACTTGATCGTGCTGCCGCTCTTCCGGTTCCCGCACGAGGTGCTGCGCGAGATCGCCGACGGCCTCGCGGCGGCCGAGCACGCGCTGGTCGTGGTGGCGGAGGGCTACGAGCGCGAGCACCGCAAGGCGAACATGCCGGACATGTCGGCGAGCGCGTTCCTGAAGATGCAGCTCGAGCAGCACGGCCTGGTCGATCGCCCGGACCGCCGCGTGATCGCGGAGCCGTTCAGCCGCTACCTGCGCGGCGTCCGCCCCGGCTTCGCCGACGTCTCGGCGGCGTACCTCAAGGCGACGCTGCTCTTCGAGGCGTTCGAGATCGGCCGCACCGAGATCATGCCGTTCGTCCTCGCGGGCCACGACGTCGGCGTGCGCGGGTTCCAGTCGATCACGCGCGAGGATCGCGTCGAGCGAGCGTTCCTCCCGCTCCTCGATCGCTTCGGCCTGCCGCGCTTCCGCGCGTGGGTGCGCGACCACTTCACGGAAGGAACGTCGATCGGCGACTGACCGGGCGCGCGCTCGAGCGGCCCGGTTCGAGCGTCCCGCGCGAGCTCGCCGGGCTCTGCCAATCGACGTCGGCGCGAAGAACCGATCGACACGGTTGCGCGCACCGGCGGGTGCGCCGCGGGGTGCGTTACTCTCCGCGCGCGATGCCTACGGTCGGTGATCTCGTTCGCTATCTGCTGCCCGGCGGGACGGTGCCGGGGAGCAAGGCGCCGGAGTACGCGGCGTGTCCGGTGTGGCCGCCGGACGCGTTCGCGGTGGCGGCGACGATCGTCGAGCGCTCGGCCTGCTACACGCGTGATCGGTACTCGGGACGCGGGGAGCCGCGCGGGCCGCGCGCGAGGTGGGCGCCGTTCTTCGGGCTCTCGTATCTCGAGCGCACGGTCGAGGCGGGGCGGCGCTGGCGCTCCGAGCAAGAGGTGCCGGCGCTGTCGCAGGCGGCGTGGAAGACGATCGTGGCGGGCTTCGGCGACGCGATCGGTCCGTCGACCTCGGACGCGGTCGCCGACGCGGCGATCGAGCTGCTCGCGGTCGCCGACGAGGCATGCGAGGGGAACGGGTTCGCGCCCGGTGACCCGTCGCCGTTCGCATCGTTCGTGCTCGCCGAGCACCTGCGCTTCGCGAGCGCGAGCGGCGCGGGCGCGATCCCCGACGTGCGCGTGTCGCTGTGCATCGCGGTGCCGCACGATCGCGCGTGCGTGCAGCCGAAGGGCAGGGCGGCGCAGGTCGGGTGCGCGATGCGCGCGCTCTCGCACCACGTCGCGCTGCTGCCGGCGCGGCACGAGATCGAGACGCGCTGGATGGTCGGCGATCTCGATCGCGGACAGGGCCCGTTCAACCTGCTCTGCATCCCGTTCCCGTTCCGGGTGCACGGCGATGCGATCGTCGCCGGGCCGCTGGTGCAGGGAGAGAGCGGCGCGGGGCACTTCCGCGTCGAGCAGACCTGGCTGCCGCAGGATCCCGACGCGCGCGTGAAGCTGGTCAGCTCGATGGTGCGCGAGCTGGTGACGGCCGCGGAGCGCGAGGTCGGCGCGGTGCACGGCGTGGTGCTGCCGGAGCTCGCGATCGACTCGACGACCGCGCGCGCGGTGGCGCGCGATCTGGCGTCGCTGCCGTCGCTCGAGCTGTTCATCGCGGGCGCGGCGGCGATCTATCCGAAGAGCGGCGCGCCGCGGAACCTGGTGTTCGCGAGCCTGCTCGAGGGCGGCGAGGTGCGCACCCACTGGTGGCAGAGCAAGCACCACCGCTGGCGCCTCGACGAGCCGCAGATCCGTCGATACCACCTCGGCCACGCGCTCGATCCGGCGCGGCGCTGGTGGGAGGACATCGACGTCGACGATCGACAGCTGAGCTTCTACGTGTTCCGGCCCGACGCGAGCATCGCGGTGCTCGTCTGCGAAGATCTCGCGCGGATCGATCCGGTGCAGCCGGTGCTTCGCGCGATGGGACCGAGCCTCGTGATCGCGGTGCTGATGGACGGACCGCAGCTCGATCGGAGATGGCCGGGTCGCTACGCGGGCGCGCTCGCCGACGATCCCGGCTGCTCGGTACTGACGCTGACGTCGCTCGGGATGATGGAGCGCTCGGTGATGCCGGGAGAGTCGGCGCCGCGGCAGGTCGCGCTGTGGAAGGACGCGTCGGGCCAAGCCCGCGAGCTCTCGCTGCCGCGCGGCGCGCACGCGCTCGTGCTCAGCCTGGACGCGGGGCGCGAGGAGCGATGGACGCTCGACGGCCGCAGCGATCGCGCGCGCACGGTGCGCCTCTCGCTGGGCGCCGTGCGCGCGGTCTCGCTCGAGAATCCGCCGTCCTAGCGTCACCGGCGGCGTCGAGGCTACGCGCGCTGGTCTCCCTGGGCGAGTGGCAGCGTGAACGAGACGGTCAGTCCCTGCCCCGGCGCGCAGCTGGCCCAGATGCGTCCGCCGTGCGCCTCGACGATGCCGCGCGCGATGAACATCCCCAGACCGAAGCCGCCTCCGCCGCTGTCGGGCGCGCGCCAGTAGCGATCGAAGAGCTGCGGCGCCACGTCGGGCGCGAGGCCCGGGCCGGTGTCGCTGATCGACACCTCCAGCTCGGCGTCACGCGCTTCCAGCGTGACGCGCACGCGGCCGCCCTCGGGCGTGTACTTGATCGCGTTGCCGACGATGTTGGACAGCACCTGGTACATGCGAACGGCATCGGCGCGTACGCGTATCCCGCTCGGTGCCGGGGGCTCGATCGTGATCGACTTCCGCTCGGCGAACGGTTGCACGAGCGCCAGCGCCTCGTCGATCAGCGCATCGGCGTCGTAGTCCTCCGGTGCCACGGCGAAGCGCTCGGCCTCGAGCTTCCCGGTGTCGAGTAGATCCTCGACGAGCTGCGTCATGCTCGCGGTCGAGCGACGGATGCGCTCGATCGCGGCGCGGAGCTGCTCCGGCGTCGGCGACGGCATCGCAGCCGCGAGCAGCTGCGTCTGCATCTGCACCACACCGAGCGGCGTGCGTAGATCGTGCGACACCACGGCGACCAGCTGATCGCGCGCGCGCACGGCGGCGCGCTCGCGCAGCACCTGGCGCTCCAGATCGATCTCGATCAGCTGCGTCCGCAGCTCGATCGCGAGATCGACGTCGACCTCGCTCCAGCGCTGCGACGTGCCGCGAACGGTCTCCCGCCACTCGGCGAACGAGCGGCGAGGGTGCAGGCGCGTCTTCGTCGGCTCCACCGGCTTCTCCGGGTTCCCGCCCCACGACACGTGCTCGATCTGCTCGGGACGGAACCAGAGGAGGTAGCTCGCGCTCGGTCGCGGGATCGACACCGCGAGGACGCCGCTCGCGAGCTGCGTGAAGCTCCGCGCGGGCTCGTACGCGCGGCCGAGCGCTCGGGTCACGAAGATCGGTGCCGAGCCGCGCTCCGCGAGCATGTCGACGAGCTGTTCGATGTGGCGGCGCGCCGGTGTGGTGCCGACGCGCGCGATGCACGCTCCGTCGACGACGACCGCCGCCCCGCCCGCGCCGGCGACCTCGAGCACGGCGTCGGGCGCGTCGGCCAGCCCCGCGAAGACGTCGTCGCAGCGCTTCGTCGCCTCGAGGACGCGCATGAGCGTGCCTCGCCGCGCCTCTCTCTCGCGTCGCGCCTCGACCTCGCGCAGCGCCGCGATCTGCAGCGACACGAGCCGCCCCAGCGCCTCGCACACCGCGCGGATGCGATAGGGGAGCCTCTTCGGACCCTCGAGATGTGCGCACGAGACGAGGCCCCAGAGCTTCCCGTTCACGAGCAGCGACACGCTCATCGAGGCGAGCACGCCCATGTTCGCCATGTACTCGAGATGGACGGGCGAGACACTGCGCAGCGCCGCGCCGCTGAGGTCGAGCGGGAGCTTGGTGTCCGGACGCAGCGTCGGGACGATCGGCACCGGCACGTAGCGCGCGTCCGGGATGATCCGCAGCCAGTTGCGGCGATAGAGCTCGCGCGCCGGCTCGGGGATGTCGGACGCTGGATAGTGCAGGCCCAGATAGGGATCGATCGACTCACGCCGCGCCTCCGCGACCACCTCGCCGTGCCCGTCGTCGTCGAAGCGATACACGATCACGCGATCGAAGCCGGTGATGCGGCGGATCTCGGTGACGGTCAGCTCGAAGAGATCCGGCATCGTCCTCGCGACCTCGAGCCGCCGCAGCGCGACGCGCAGCGCGTCCTCCAGTGACACGTGCTCGGGAAGCGCGGGCTCGAGCTCGAGCAGGACGACGCCGTCGTGGCGGTGCACGAGCCCATCGAAGCGCGCGCCGGCGATCGTGAGCGGAAGAGGAACGTGCTGGGTCGGGTCGGGATCCGCGAGCACCGACGCGACGGCGCGCGCGACGTCCTCGAAGGCGTCGGACAGCGGTCTCCCCAGCACCGCCGAAGGCTCGACGCCGCAGTGGGTTTCGAGGTTCGCGCTGCACTGGAGGACGCGGAGGTCCGGCTTCGCGAGCACCAACAGCGCGCCGTGCGGCTGGACGAAGCCGGGCGTGTGGATGGGCTCCTTGTCGCAGTCCGTGAGGTCGGCGCCCAGGCTGCGCTCGGCAGCTCGCGGGTGATCCGTCATGGGCGCAGCACGCGCTCGATCGCGAGGAAGGTCGCGCGCGAGGCGCCGAGCACCGCGCCGTGCTCGCGGGGGTGCTCGCCGCCCCATCGCTCGAGCACTGCGACGAAGTGCCGCCATCGCTCGGCCGTGTCGCTCCGGTACGCCGAGAAGAAGTCGGCGCCGCCGCTCTCGAGACCGAGCCGATCGACGACGTACCGGGAGATGATCGCGCCCCCGAGGGTCGCGCCCTCGAGGACGTAGCGGCACCCGAGCGCCTCGGCGCTCGAGGCGACCGTAGGCACCTGCTCGGCGTCGGGCAGCGCGTCGATCGACGCGCGGGTGCGTCCGAGCGCCGCGAGGTCCTGCTCGAGCCACTGCGACTTGTGATCGCACCAGGCACCCAACCCCGCGATCGGCTCGCCGATCAGCTTCCGCTCCAGCGGGCGATACACGCGCAGCAGCGCCGCGAGGACCCGCGCGTACCCGCCGCGGTCGAGCGTCGGATCGAGCACCGGCATCGAGGCCTCGACGCGCGCATGAAGCGCTGCAGTCTCGGCCCGCAGGAGCGCACGCAGAGAATTCCCGTGGACCTCGAGCGGAGGCTCGCGCGCGAACGGCTCGATCGAGCGCTCTCCGGGGGAGGACATGTCGGAGGACATCGTCGCGAGACCCGCGCCGACAACGATCGTCGGCGAGCCCGCGACCGCGAAAGCCGCTGCGTGCGCGATCCGCCCTACGACGTCGTGGTCGGCGCCTGCGGCGTGGGGGGTCTGGTAGGCTCGGCGGTCATGCGTCTCCTCTGTGCGCTCTTGCTCTCGGCGCTCCTCGTCGGCTGCCCGTCGCAGTCGTCCACGACGCCCTCCGCCGACTCGACCTCCGGGCACGACGACGAGGACGAGCACGACGACGCGCGCGCGGACTTCCTGCGCGCGGGGCTGATCACGCCGGGCGAATACCTCTTCGAGATCGCGGGCGACGACGGAGTCGCGGGACGGCGGCGCGGCGAGCTGATCGGGATCGGCGGCAACGAGCTGGTGGTGCGGATCGACGGACCGCCGCGCCGCATCTCGCGGCAGGCGGCGTGGCCGATGCTCTGTCTGCGCGTGCCGCTCGCGACGGGCGACGGCGCGCTGCGCATCGCGCTCGAGGTCGGCGCGCCCGTGTACGTGATCGCGAGCGACGCGACCTCGGCGCGGGTCGGTCCCGTGCCCGACGTGGGCCACGGCGAGATCGTCGATCGCGCCGACCTCTCGCTCGAGGGCTGCACCGCGGACGTGGGCGCGGACGCACCGGGGCGAGTGGGGACGCCGCGCGCGGGAGAAGAGGCGTGCGTGTTCGCCGATCAGGATCCCACCGACCAGAGCGATGGTCTCGCGATCGCGGCGGGCGCGCCGCTCACCGTGCTCGAGGAGGACGGCGCGTGGGCGCGCGTCCGGATCTCGCGCCCCGGCGGGAGCATCGAGGGCTGGATGGACGCAACCCTGCTGTCGACCGCCGACGAGGAGGACACGCCGCCCGACTGGTGCGCGTGCTCGCTGCGTCCCGACGCCTGCGCGCTCCCGGAGCGCGAGCCCAGCGAGGTGCAGAGCCGCGCCTGGCTCGAGCGATCGAGCGATGATCTCCCGATGCCGTCGACCGAGCCCTTCGAGGCCGCCCTGCGCGCCGCGGAGCCGCGCATCCTCGGGTGCTGGGACGAGCTGCCGGTGGATCGCCGACCGACCCGGACGGCGCGCGTCGAGGTGCGGCTCGAGGTCGACGGTGACGGCCAGGTCTCGCGCGCGGCCGTGGTGCGATCGACGCACGCGCCCGAGGCGCTGTCGCGCTGCGTGCTCGAGCGCGCGCGTCGCGTCCGGTTCCCCTCACCGCGCACCGGCGTCGTGCTGCGACGCACGTACGCGTTCGATCCGCGGCGCGCCGGGGACGAGCTCGAGTGACGCAGCGCGAGGGCCCCGCGTAGATCGCGGCATCAGCCAAGTCCGACGGCGCGTTGCAGACGCGGACCGGACGACAACGAGCGCGGTGCGTGCCAACTGGACTCGTGTCCGTAACGCAGTAACCGGGGCTCATCGGTCCCAAGCAGCGAGCTCTACTGCTGGTGCCGCTGCCGCGCGCAAGTGCGACGCCTCGGCGTCGGCAAGCTCGTGCCCGGTGCACCGCATGGTCGATCCGCGTATCCTGGAGTGAGAAATGGGATCGCGGCTGCACGGCTGCCTCGCGCGATCGGTGTGTCTCTCGATCGTCGCGCTGCTGAGTGCGTGCGGGCGACTCGGATACGACGCGCGCGGGGCGCAGATGGACGCCGCGATCGACGACCTGGACGTCGGTCCGTCGGAGGACGGAGCGCTCGCGATCGACGACGCGGCCGTCGCCGACGGCGGACCGGGCGATTCGGGCGCCTGCGGCGCGACGGGCGTCGAGCGGTGCAACGGTCTCGACGACGACTGCGACGAGGTCGTCGACCCGCCGGGCACGTGCGCGCCGTCGTGTGTAGGGGTGACGCTGCGCGGGACCGACTACGCCGTCTGCTCGACCGTCGAGACGTGGAGCGAGGCGCGCGCGCGCTGCACGACGATGGGCATGGACCTCGTGCGAATCGACGACGCCGAGGAGCACGCGTTCGTGATCCTGGTGCGCGCGTCCAGCAGCTGCTGGATCGGAGCGACCGACGCTGCGCTCCAGGACGACTGGCGCTGGACGATCGGCGACACGCTCTTCTATCGCGACGCGCCCGGCGGCGGCGCGGCTGTCGGTGGGATGTTCGAGCGCTTCGGCTCCGCCGAGCCCAACGGCGGCAAGCGCGAGGACTGCGGGATGGTCGAGATGAGCGAGTTCTGGATCGACGCACCGTGCACTCGCACCGTCACGTCCGTGTGCGAGGGGCCGTGAGCCGCGGCGCCCGCCGACCGCACGCCGGCGCGACGTGGGTCGCTCGATGCGCGTGTCTCACGGGCGTGCTGGTGCTCGGGTGTGGCCGCCTGGACTACGACCCACGGAGCGACGTTCTCGTCGACTCCGGCATATCGGAGATCGATGACGCGCTCCTCGATGCCAGCGCCGATGCACAGCCGGCCGACGGCGCAGTGCCCGAAGACGTCGGCGCTCCGCCCGACGACGGTGGTCGGGTGGACGATGCCGGCAGGGACGATGCCGGCGCGGACGACGCCGGCGCGAGCGATGCCGGCTCGGTCGACGGCGGAAGCCTCGACGCGGGGGGTGACACGACGGTGTCGCTCGGGGCCGTCGCCGACACTGCGCTGAACTCCGCAGCCACGACCTACAACTACGGCACGGCAGCGTCGTTCAACGTGCGCTCCGATCGCATCAGCACGTACACCGGGCTGATGCGCTTCGATCTCACCGGCGTGGTCGGCTCGCGGATCCTGAGCGCCGAGCTGCACCTGACGACCAGCACGGTCGCGATCTCCAGCGGCCGCGTCGATGTCCACCGCGTGCTCGAGGCCTGGCAGGAGGGGACCCAGTCGGCAGGCGCGGGCACTGCGAGCTGGGCGGAGCGGCTGCCGGGAACCGCGTGGGCGGCGGCCGGGTGCGGCGTGGGCTCGCGCGAGTCGGCGGCGGTCGCGACGTTCATGCCGTACGCGGCGAGCACGTCGTACACCGTGACGCTTCCGATCGCGCTGGTCCGCTCCTGGGCGGACACCCCGACGAGCAATCACGGGCTGGCGATCGTCGCCGTCGACACCTCGATGGGGGCGACGGTCGGGTTTCGCGCGCGCGAGTTCACCGCCGATCCGCCGCATCTCGTGCTCGAGCTCGCTCCGCCGTGATCCGCGAGAGTGCCTCGCTCGTGATCGACTACTGACGCAGGCCGCGCGCCGCTCCGCCGACGGCGGTCGCTCGGCGCGCGTGGCCCGTGGGTGCGTCAGCGAAGCCGGAGCAGCGGGTACGCGCCGCAACCGGGCACGGTGAGCTGCTCGCGGAAGGAGCCGTCGAGCTCGATCTCGTAGCCCAGCAGCGCGTGGCTACGCGCCCAGCAGCGCGCGGATCGGCTCGACGCGCAGATCGGCGATGTCGTCCTCGACGCCGGCGTCGACGAGGAGCGTTCGCAGGATGTGCTCGGGCAGGATGATCTCGCCCGCGCTGCTGACGGCGCCGGTCGCGAGATCGACCGGCTGCGGCGACATGCCGATGTCGCTCGAGCCGCCGATCACGCCGCCGCGCACGTTGCCGCCGAGGAGGAACGACGAGTTGGTCAGCCAGTGATCGCGGCCGCCGCGATCGTTGATGATCGGCGTCCGCATGAACTCGCTGAAGCCGATGATCGTGGTGTGGTCGAGCCAGGTCGTGCCCGGGACGTCGACGTAGGGCGTGTCGGCGAGGTGATCGGCGAGCTGCGCGATCGCATCGAAGCCGCGCTGCTGCCGCGGGCCCTGCTCGCGGTTCCACTCCGTGAAGTGGGTGTCGAGGCCGCCCGCCGCCTGGATGCTCACGCAGCGCGAGACGCCATTCGTCAGCGCCTGGAACGCGATCAGCGCCTGCGCCTCGGGGCTGCCGTACTCGCGGCCCGGCACGCCGAACTCGCCCTTGAGCGTCGCCAACGACGCCGCGTCGAGATCGAAGAGCGACGCGATGTCGGCCTCGAGCATGCCGCGCATACGCACCCGCGCACCCTCGGCGCTGCGGAGCGAGCCGCTGTGCCGCGCGCGATCGCACTCCGCTTCGGTGCGCAGGAACGACTGGAGCAGCTCGTCCTGCGCGCCGTCGAGCGCGGGCGAGCCCGCGCGCAGCAGCTGCACGAGGTCGCTCGAATTCTGCACTCGCGTCGCCGACGCATAGGTGGGCTGATCGGTGTTGTACGACTCGACGCCGACCGAGAGGTGCGGCACCGGCTCCTCGCCGCCGAGCTGCGACGCGAGCCACGTCGCCCCCGAGCTGCCGCGCGCCTGCAGGCCGGAAGGCGCCTTGCCGGTGAGGAACCGCCGTCGGCCGACCTCGTGCGTCAGCGTCTCCATGCTCATCCCGCGGATCACGCCGAGCCGATCGGCGTGGCGCGCGAGCCCGCCGATGTACGGGCCGAAGGTCATGCCGCCCGCCGTGATCAGCGCGCCGTCCGAGCCCTGCAGCCGATCGTAGCCCGGCAGGATCCGGTGATCGTTGACGTCCTCCTCGGGGAAGTCCGCGGGGTCGCGCGGATCGAGCGAGAGCAGCACGTCCCAGCCGCCCGAGAAGTACGCGAACACGTGGTGCCGGTGGCCCGCCTCCGCCGCGCCGCCCGCGCGCGCGAGCTGCACGATCCCGCCGAGCCCACCACCGAACGCGCCGAGGCCCCCGCCGACGATCAGCAGGTCACGCGCGAACGAGCGTCGAGTCTTTCGCATCGTCGTGCTCCGATCCTCAGTAGAGATAGAAATCCGGGTGATCGATCAGCGCGACGCAGGTCGTGCGCCACGCCGTCGCCGGCTCGTCAGGCGATGCCGCGCGCGACATCGCGAAGAGCTCGCGCCACGGCTCGAGCTCCTCGGCGTCGGCGGCGACGCGCCGCCCGTGGAATCGCAGCAGCAGGTGCGCGAGGTTCGCGTCGATCGCCGCGGCGTCGGCGGGCAGCGCGGCGTCGAGCTCGGCGTGCACCAGGAACGTGCGCTCCGCCGGCAGCGCGTCGCGCTCGCGCGTGATCAGGCGATCACAGGTCGAGCGCGCGGCGTCGTCGAGGAACTTCAGGAACAGCGCCGAGACCTCGAGATCCTCGGTCGTCGTGCTCACGTAGTCGGGCACGCCGAGCGTCGCGGAGAAGCGCTCGAGCTGCGAGCGACCCGAGGAGTCGTCCCAGCCGAGCCCGCCGGTCGCGCGGCGCATCGCGGCGTCGAGCTGATCGATGTCCATGCGCCGCCGCGGGCGATCGGGGCCGGTGCCGAGATCGACCGGACGCGGATCGCCGATGGTGCCGGTCACGTCGGTGGTCGCCACCGGCGGCTCGGCGCACGCGACGAGGGCCGCCGCGATCGAGAGCACGAAGGCGAGCGCCCGGCGCTGCGGGTTCTTCGGTCGCAGCATCAGCGCACCCTCCGGTACGTGTCGCTCGTCACGATCTCGCGCACCAGCTCGCGGTATCTCATGCCGGCTCCGACGAAGTCGGACTCCAGCCGCGCGGTCAGCGCCGCGTCGCGATCTTCGACCTCGCGGCCGAGCAGCCACTCCGCGGTCCGCGTCACCGTGCAGCTCGTGAAGCGCCCGTCGCCGAGACCCTCGAGCACGATGCGCGTCGGGCCCTCGGCGATGTTCCCTTCGTGCTCGGGCCGGAGCCACTGGAAGCTGCGGAGCATCCCGAGGTAGCGCTCTTCGTCGGCCGAGAGCGCGCGCGTGACGTAGTGCAGGCGGCACGTGTCGCTGCACGGCTCGTCGCCGCGCGCGCAGTCCGAGCACTCCGGGCGGAAGCTGGGATACGTCTCGTCGTCGAGGAACCCTGCGCCCTGCTCGGTCCACCGTCCCCAGTGCGACGCCGCGGGCTCGAGGATCGCGTGGCAGTAGCGGCAGCCCGCGCGCAGCTGCAGATCCTGCTGTCGCTGCTCGACCTCGTCGGCGACCGGCAGTCCGCCGTTCGGCGGCTGGAACGGCTGACACATGAACGCGTCGTAGAAGCGGTTCGCGCGCGCCCGGTTGGTCTGGAAGCGGAGCAGGTAGACGACGCTGGTGAGCAGCCCCGCGTGATCCTCGGGCAGGTCGTACTCGACCCACTCCTCGGCGTCCGTGTAGTCGAGCTCGGGAAGGCTCTCGATGTCGATCGGCGCCGGCAGCAGCGGGAGGCTGTCGTACACCCGCGCGAGGTTGCGGTAGTAGAAGACCATCGGTCCGTTCACGAACGCGCGCCGGCTCGTGAAGATCTCGGAGTAGGCCTCGTCGCTCGAGAAGTGCGCGGACAGACGGCGCTCGACGTCCTGCTCGAACGCGTCGACGAGCGTCTGGTGCACCGCGCCGGTGTCGCACCACATCAGGTTCGGACCGCAGCCGCAGTCGGCGTCGCTGACGGCTTCGCGGGTCGCGCAGTCACGCCCCGAGCGCGAGTGGCGGTTGGTGCGCGCGTCGTGGGCGCACACGTGGATCGTCGTGCCCGGCGCCCAGTAGGGCTCGACCTCGACCCATCCCTCGACCTGGTTGCCCGCGCCGTCGTCGCGGAAGATCGGCTGGCCCATCGCATCGAACGTCGCCGGCTCGTCGGCGCACCCGACGTTTCCGATCCGCACGTCGCGCGCGACGCCGCCTCGATACCAGCGCTGCGATCCGTCGGTCGCCGAGCCCGTCGTGCCGAGCCGCCGGCGGAAGTGCACCAGGCGCACGTTGCTGATCGCCGGCCAGAGCAGCGCGCGATGTCGCCGCACCGCGCGCGCGGCGAACTCGTCGCTCGCGAGCCACTCGTCGATCAGCGCCTCCGGCACGTCGTCGCCGCTCGCAGCGACCGCCTCGTGCTCCTCGGCCGTCGGCGGCACGCCGCGCAGGTCGAGCGAGAGCGCGCGCAGGTACGCGTCGCGATCGAGCCGTGGGACCTCGGGCCGGCACACGTCGTCGCCGGCGCCGAGCAGCAGGGTTCCGAGCGGCAGGGTGCCGAGCAGCACCAGCGCCGCGACCAGCGTTCGTCGTCTCATCGGCTGTCTCCGTTCATTCGGGGAACCCCGTCGCCGACCAGGTTCGAATCAGTGCGATCGCGTCCGCCGAGAGGGCAGGGCGCCCCAGCGGCATGCGGCCGGTCTCCACGTTGTCGAGGATGCGCTCGATGTGCATCTGCCAGTCCTCGCGCGCGTCGAGCCGCGTCGGCGAGGGGCCCGCCGCGCCGTGGCAGTCGGCGCACTGCTCGACGTAGATCGGCCGCACGTGCTCGGTCCACGTCACCGCGGGCGCGACCACGAAGCGGCGCGTGGTGGTGGTCGGCAGCGTGCCGTCGGACCAGCTGACGATCACGTCGAGCCGGTGATCGCCGACGCCGATCGTCGCCGGATCGATCGGCACCGTCGTTCCGTCGAGCTCCACCGGGTTGCGGTCGATTCGCGCGAGGATCTGCGCGCCCTCCTCGACGTCGAGCACGATCTGGGCGTCGACGCGGTGCGCGATCCGCGCGCCCTCGGTGATCCCCTCGAGCGCGACGCGATGCCGCGCGCGGAAGCGATCGACACCGCCGTTCCCGAGCACGAACGCGTCTCCGTCGAGCCCCGCCAGCGGCGCGGCAGCGTCGCCCATCCCGTGCACCGGCCGAGCGACGCGCCCCATCGCGTGCCACGCACCGGTCTCGCCCTCGACCCACACGTCCGGCCCGGCGCCGGACGCGCGCGCCGCCACCAGCGTCTCGGGGATCTCGAAGCGCAGCAGCGTGCCGTCGGTCTCGAGCGCGTGGAGCGCGCCGCCCGCGATCATCCAGGGGACGCCGCGCGCGTCGCTCGTGATCGACGTGATGCCGCCGGGCCTCTCGTACGACGTCGCGCCCAGCGCGCCCGCGGCGTCGATGGTCACCCGCAGCAGCGATCCCTCGGCGACCAGCCAGATCGCGCCCGCGCCCGCCGGCGCGATCAGCGCGCCCGAGAGGTCGCGCTCCGCGAGCTCCACCGGCGAGAGCGCACCGTCGCGGAAGAGCCGGAGCCCCGCCGAGGTCGCGACCCAGAGATCGGAGTCGTGTCC
>JALYRN010000542.1 GCA_030855295.1 Myxococcota bacterium
CGTCCGCGCCGCTCTTGTGCGTCCGCGCCGCCGCCCGCGAGCGACCCCACGAGCACGATCAGCGACGCCGCGACGGCGCACGCGATGCGGAAGGGCCATCGCACGACGGACCAGCGTATCCCGCGGGGGGACACGTTTTCAATTCCACGGTGAGGTCGAGGCGCGACGACCGGCGCGACGGCGGCGCGCGCGAGCTTGTGGCGGACCCAGGAGGGGACGACGAAGTCAGGGTGCGCGGCAACGCAGGACGCGGCGACGCAGGACGCGGCAACGCAGGACGCGGCGACGCAGGACGCGGCGACGCAGCGCGCAGCGATGCAGCGCGGCGCGAGGGGCGACCTTGAAGATCGACCAGTGGCTCGTGATCGCGAGCGTCGCGCTCACGGTCGTCACCGTCGGCGCCGCCCTGCTGCGCAAGCTGCCGATCACCGTCGCGATGCTGTACCTCGGCCTGGGCGTCGCGCTCGGCCCCGCGGCGCTCGGCGCGCTCACGATCGACCCCTGGGAGGACCGCGTCGCGCTGCATCGCGTCGCCGAGCTCGCGGTCGTGATCGCGCTCTTCGCGAGCGGGCTGCGGCTGCGCTCTCCGCTGCGGCATCCCTCGTGGAAGCAGGCCGCGCTGCTCGCCGGTCCGGTGATGATCGTCACGATCGCGCTGACCGCAGCGTTCGCGCACCTCGTGCTCGGCGTGTCGATCGCGCTCGCGATCGTGATCGCGGCAGCGCTCGCGCCGACCGACCCGGTGCTCGCGGCCGAGGTGGCGGTCCGCCATGCATCGGACCCCGATCGCCTGCGTCTGTCGCTGACGGGAGAGGCCGGCCTGAACGACGGCGCCGCGTTCCCGTTCGTGGTGCTCGGCCTCGATCTCCTGCGCGAAGGAGGGCTCGGACCGTGGCTCGCGGACTGGGCGCTGCATCGTCTGCTGTGGGCGGTGCCCGGCGGCCTCGTCGTCGGGCTCGCGGTGGGGTACGCGATCGGGCGGATCGCGATCGTGGTGCGGACGCGCGCCGGCGACGCGCAGGGCGTCGACGCGCTGCTGGCGATCGCGACCGCGGGGCTCGCGTACGCCGCCGCCGACGGGCTCGAGACGTGGGCGTTCCTCGCGGCGTTCGGTGCCGGTCTCGGCTTCCGGCGCGCCGAGATGCACGTCACCGAGGCCGCGAGCCCGCCGCCGATCGCCACGGACGCGGCGCCGCCCGACGGCGGTCCTGCCGAGACGGTCCTCGAGCGTGAGCTGCACGAGGCGGCCGAGCGGCATCCGACCGTCGCCGCCGGGGGGATCCTGCGCGACGCCAGCGCCACCTGCGAGGCGCTGGAGCGCGGCGTGGAGTTCCTCGCGGTGGTCGCGATCGGCGCGCTCCTCTGGCCAATCTTCGACGTGCGCGGTCTCGCGCTCGCGGCGTTCATCTTCCTCGTCGCGCGCCCGCTCGGTGCCCTCTTGTTCTCGCATCCGCGCACGGGCGGACGCTGGTACCGAGGGCTGCTCGGGTGGCTCGGCGTCCGAGGCGTCGGCAGCCTCTACTACAGCGAGTGGGCGTTCGAGAACGGTCTCGGCGAGGCCGACGCGCACCTCGTGTCGGGGCTCGTGCTGACGGTCGTGGCAGCGAGCATCGTGACGCACGGCGCGACCGCGACGCCGCTGGTGCGCGCCTACGAGCGCCGGCTCCCGGCGACCGACCCATCGAGTCGAGATCGGGATCCCGAGCGACCGACCGTTCCCCCCTGACCCGAAGCGCCCTCCGCTCTCGCTGGCGCAGCTCGGACCGGGAGCGAGGGCGTCAGCCGTCGCGGCCGATGCGCGCGACGGTCTCGGCGTAGTCGCGCCGCGGGCCGCGGCCGCGAGCGACCTCGGGGTAACTGCGGACGACCTGCGCGAGCAGCAGGCGCCGCATGCCGTCCATGCGATCGATGCGCACGCCGAGCGCCGCGCCGGTCTCGCCGTACCGTCGCCCCGGCAGCACGCGCTCGACCCGGCCGCCGGCGTCGATCCACACGCTGGTGCCCGGGATCGCGAGCGACATCTGCACGCGCTCGCCCACCCTCGCGTCGCCGAGCGCCGCCACCCGCGCGCCCGAGTACGACAGATCGAGCGTGCGATCGGCGAGCAGCCGGCCGTCCTCCGCCGAGCGCACGATGCACTCGGCCTGCACGAGGTGCCGTCGGTGCGATCGCGATGCGTCGATGGACATCTCGGGATCGTAGAGAGCCACGCCCGGCGCGGTCCAGATTTCGCGCCGAGCCATGGGCCGATGACCTCCACGACAAACTATCATTTTGTGACAAATTGATAGTTCATGAGCTCGGACGACGAGGAGCTGGTGTGAAGAAGCCCCGAACGCCTCCCTCGCTGCAGTCGCTGCGCGAAAAGTACGCGATTGGTGATCTGATTCGCCTCTCCGACGACGGGCTGGTGGGTGGCGCCTATCTGCACTGGGACGATCTGCGGCATCGCGAGCCCCCGCTCGGGATCAGCCACGAGAAGTGGTGGGCCGCGCTCCGGTTCCGCCGCTTCATCCGAGAGCGGGACGTCCCGCTACGTGACATCGGGAACGCGCGCTTCGTGTTCGTGCCGACCTCCGAGATCGACGCAGCTCAGCACTGGATCGACATGATCGCCGGCGGTCGGATCGAGATGCCTCCGGAGATCACGACGCCCGAGTCGAAGGATCGCTACTACGTCTCGTCGTTGATCGAAGAAGCGATCACGTCGAGCCAGCTCGAGGGCGCGAGCACGACCCGCCGGGTCGCCGAGCAGATGCTGCGCGAAGGGCGCTCGCCGCGTGACCGCAGCGAGAAGATGATCCTCAACAACTTCATCACGATGAAGCGCATCGGCGAGCTGCGCGGCAACCCGCTCACGCCCGAGATCGTGTTCGAGCTCCACCGCCTCGTCACCGACGGTGCGCTCGATCGCGAGAGCGCCAGCGGGAGGTTCCGACGCCACGACGAGAACGTCTTCGTCGGAGACGACTACGGCGAGGTCTTCCACGACCCGCCGCCCGCGGCGGAGCTGGTCCAGCGTCTGGAGGCGATGTGCGCGTTCGCGAACGGCGAGACGCCCGAGTACTTTCTGCATCCCTTCGTCCGCGCGATCGTCCTGCACTTCTGGCTCGCGTACGATCACCCGTTCGTCGACGGCAACGGTCGCACTGCGCGGAGCCTCTTCTACTGGTCGATGCTGCGCGCCGGGTACTGGCTGTTCGAGTACGTCTCGATCTCTCGGATCATCCTGCGAGCGCCGGCGCAGTACGGGCGGGCGTTCCTCCTCACCGAGCACGATCAGAACGACCTGACCTATTTCCTGCACTACCACATCGAGGTCGTTCGCCGATCGGTCGACCAACTCCACGAGCACGTCCGGCGACGAGCGCGTGAGATGCAGCGCCTCGATGCCAGGCTCGGCGACATCGACGGAGTGAACCATCGGCAGCGCGACCTGCTCGCCGATGCGCTGCGCCACCCGTCGAGGCGCTACACGATCGAGGCACACAAGACGTCCCACGGCGTCGTCTACGCCACGGCGCGCAGCGATCTCGAGGATCTGGTCGCGCGCGGACTGCTGACCCGCGCGAAGATCGGACGCAAGTTCGCGTACCGGCCCGTCGACGAGCTCGAACGCCGCCTCGCGGCGCTCCACTCGAGCTCGTGACTCGCAGAGCGATCAGCCGATCGCGGCGCGCGAGATCACGATGCGCTGCACCTCGCTGGTGCCCTCGTAGATGCGCGTGACGCGCACGTCGCGGTAGTGCCGCTCGACGTCGTACTCCTTCACGTAGCCGTAGCCGCCGTGGATCTGCACGGCGCGATCGCAGACGCGGCCCGCGGCCTCGGTCGACCACAGCTTGGCCATCGCGGCCTGCTGCGAGAAGGGCTGCTCGTGCTCCTTGAGCCACGCCGCGCGGATCGTCAGCAGGCGCGCGGCGTCGAGGTCGGTGCGGCCATCCGCGATCATCCACTGGATCGCCTGCTTGTCGGCGATCACGCCGCCGAACGCCTTGCGCTCCTTGGCGTACGCGATCGACTTCTCGAGCGCGGCCTCGGCGATGCCGAGCGCCTGCGATGCGATGCCGATGCGGCCTCCGTCGAGCGCCATCATCGCGATCTTGAAGCCGCCGTTCTCGTCGCCGAGCAGCGCGCTCGCGGGGACGCGGCAGCCCTCGAAGTGCAGCGCGGTCGTGCTCGAGCCGCGCAGGCCCATCTTGTCCTCGTGGTGCCCGACCGAGAGCCCGGCCGCGGTCTTCTCGACGAGGAACGCGCTGATGCCGCGGGTGCCCGGTCCGCCGGTTCGCGCCCACACCACGAACACGCCCGCGAAGTCGCCGCTGGTGATCCACTGCTTGCTGCCGTCGAGCACCCACTCGTCGCCATCTCGCCGCGCGACGGTGCGCATCGCGCCGGGATCGCTGCCCGCCTCGGGCTCGCTGAGCGCGAACGATCCGGCGACCAGCGTGCCGTCGCAGAGGCGCGGCACGTAGCGCGCGCGCTGTGCCTCGGTGCCGAACTTCGTGATCACCTCGGCGACCATGTTGCTGACCGCCATCGTCACTGCGGTCGACGCGCATGCCTTGGCGATCTCGGTCATCGCGAGCGAGTACGCGACCGAGCCCGCGCCCGCGCCGCCGAGCGCCTCGGGCACGTTCACCCCGAGCAGCCCGATCTCGGCCAGCCCCGCCAGGATCTCGCGCGGGATCTTCCCGTCGCGATCGATGTCGCGCGCGCGCGGCGCGATCGCCCGGGTCGCGTAGTCGCGCGCGGCGTCCTGCACCATGCGCTGCGTCTCTTCGAGCTCGAAGTCCATCGCGCCGAGTCGTACCACGAGGGACTGCGCGCGCCGCCGCAGCAGCGTGGCGTTCGTCACTCCGACGTCTGGATGGACGCGGCGGCGAGCAGCGCCTCCATGCGGGCGATCGCCTCGCCTCCCGGGTACGACGCGAGGTACGCGCGGGCCGCGGTGCGGGCCTCGTCCCGACGGCCGACCCGCGACAGCAGCGAGGCGCGCATCGCGAGCGCGCGCTCCTCGAG